>NZ_JACVTT010000100.1:0-16365 GCF_016624665.1 Stenotrophomonas sp. S39
TCGGGGTCGGATCAGGTGTCCAACTCCCGGGGGTCACTTCAGGGATGGGTTTACGGCGTGTCCTGCGCAGCCCCCTCTCCCCCTCCAGCCCAGTACCAGACAAGGCGCCCAAAAGACCCCCCGATGAACCGTCCCCACAGGACGACCCACCCCCCGGTCGGGTACGATGCTCGCCCCCCGTTCGGGACGCTGTACGCAATGAGCAAGAACAACGAAAAGGCCGCCCCGCAGGGCGATGTGACCCAGGACCAGGCCGAGGATGCCGTGCGCACCCTGCTGCGCTGGGCCGGCGAGGACCCGTCCCGTGAAGGCCTGCTGGATACCCCCCGCCGCGTCGCCGAAGCCTATGGCGACTGGTTCAGCGGTTACCGCGACGACCCGCGCGCCTACATGGAGCGGACCTTCGAGGAAGTGGCCGGCTACGACGAGCTGATCGTCCTGCGCGACATCGAGTACGAAAGCCACTGCGAGCACCACATGGCGCCGATCATCGGCCGCGTGCATGTCGGCTACCTGCCGGCCGGCAAGGTCGTGGGCATCAGCAAGCTGGCCCGCGTGGTCGAGGCCTACGCCCGCCGCTTCCAGGTGCAGGAAAAGATGACCGCGCAGATCGCCCAGTGCATCCAGGATGTGCTGCAGCCGATCGGCGTCGGCGTGGTCGTCGAAGGCGCCCACGAATGCATGACCACCCGCGGCATCCACAAGCGCGGCGTCAGCATGGTCACCTCCAAGATGCTGGGCAGTTTCCGCGACGACGCGCGTACCCGCGCCGAGTTCCTGCGCTTCATCGAAGTGGGCGGCAGGCGCTGAGCCGCCTGCCCGCACCGCGCCGGCCCCGCGTGGCCGGCACGTCCACGGCTGCCCCCGCGGCGGCCGTGCATGGCTGCCCGCAGCCGCCAGCGTCCATGAATCCTTTCGCTGCATGAAGCACCGCGAACGCATTGCCCGTTACCGCCATCTGCGCGAACAGCCCCAGTGGAAGCTGCTTGCCGCCGACCACGCCCCGGAAATCATCGGCCTGCTGCAGGGCCTGCTGATGGACGGCGAGCGCACGTTGCCGTCTTCGGTGCTGAACGAGCGCCTGCAACGCGCGCTGGACCAGCTGGCCGGCGACGAACTGTCGCGCGAGCTGCCGCGTACCGCCCAGGCCTACATCGCCCACTGGCTGGCCCAGGGCTGGCTGGAACGCCGCCTGCCCGAAGGCGCCGACCAGGAGCAGTACGAACTGTCGACCCCGGCGCTGCAGGCGATCCGCTTCGCCGACAGCCTGGAGCAGGCCCGCGTGGCCGCCACCGAAAGCCGCCTGGCACTGGTCATCGAGCAGCTCTCGGCCCTGGCCGCGCAGACCGAAGCCGATCCCGATGCGCGCCTGTCCGCGCTGCACGACGAGCGCGACCGCATCGATGCCGAGATCGCCCGCGTCGGCGCCGGCCGCGTGGTGGCCCTGGACGGCAAGCGCGCGCTGGAACGCACCCGCCAGATCATCGGCCTGGCCGACGAACTGACCGAGGACTTCCGCCGCGTGCGCGATGACTTCGAGCAGCTCAACCGTGATTTCCGCGAACGCATCATCGACGACGAAGGCGAGCGCGGCGACGTGCTGTCGCAGCTGTTCGAAGGTGTCGATGTCATCGGCGAAAGCGATGCCGGCCGCAGCTTCCAGGCGTTCTGGCGCCTGCTCAATGATGCCGAGCAGAGCGCCCAGCTCGACGCCGCGCTGGAGGCCGTGCTCGCGCGCGGCTTCGCCCGTCGCCTGGACCGCAACGAACGCAACTTCCTGCGCGGCTTCACCAGCACCATGCTGGAACGCGGCGGCCAGGTGCACGACGTGCTGCAGAACTTCGCGCGCAGCCTGCGTGGCTTCGTGCAGAGCCGTGGCTATCTGGAACAGCGCCGCCTCAACCAGCTGCTGAAGCAGGCGCAGTCCGAAGCCCTGGCCCTGCGCGATGATTTTCCCGCCCAGCGCAGCATCGGCCGCGACCTGCAGCTGACCACCAGCCGCCTGCGCTCGTGGTCGCAGTGGAAGCTGCACGACCCGCGCAGCGCCCAGGTCGATGGCAACGTCGAATACAACGATGCGGCCGCCATCAGCCTGGAAAGCGTGGGCGACCTGGTCGCGTCGTCGGAAATCGACTTCCGGACCCTGCGCCGCGACCTGCACGACCTGCTGGACGCACAGCCGCGCCTGAGCATCGCCGAGGCCCTGGCCCAGCGCGAAGCACCGCAGGGCCTGGGCAGCGTCATCGGCTACCTGTCGCTGGGCACGCGTTTCGGCAACGTGGTCGCTGGCGAGCAGGAACTTGCGCAATGGCGCGGAGGCGACGGCCAGGTGCGCCGCGCACGTATTCCGCTGGTTTGGTTCACCCAGGAGAGACGCCATGAGCTGGCATGAAGATCCCATCGAAGCAGCGGCGCCCGACCTGGTCGAAGACGCCTACGAGGCCGAACCGGCACCCGTGGCTGCAGCGCCGCGCCGCGGCAACGACGTCTATTACATGGGCGATACCGGCCGCCTGCCGCTGGATGCGCGCCGCGCGCTGTGCCAGCTGCTGATCGGCCCCAGCATCGACCAGCTGCGCCACGCCAAGCTGTGGCCCGCGCTGATCCGCAGCGAGGCCGCCATCCGCTCGTCGCTGGCCGACCTGTTCCTGGAACTGGTGCTGGACCGTGACAGCGGCGTGGCGTTCACCCGCCAGGCCGACACCGAAGATGTCGATGCCCCGGTGCTGCTGCGTACCTCGCCGCTGACCTTCATCGATTCGGTGCTGCTGCTGTTCCTGCGCCAGCAGCTGGCCGAGGCCGATGCGCGCGGCAACCGCGCCGTCGTCGCCGATGCCGAGATGGCCGAAGCCCTGGCCATCTACGAGAAGAACCTGTCCACCGACCGCGCCGGCTTCAACCGCCGCGTGGCCTCGGCCGTGCAGAAGATGAAGGACAACCACATCCTGACCCGCCTCGGCGGCCAGGAAGACCGCCACGAAGTCTCGCCGGCGCTGAAGCTGATGTTCTCGGCCGAAGACGTGTCCCAGCTCTCGGCGGTGTACCGCCAGCTGCGCGAAACCCCGCCTGCAGAAGCCTGAGAGACCCGAGCACCGCATGGCCATTTCCAAGCACACTCCCGCCCTGTTCAACGACGGCCTGCCGGACCCGCGCCTGCAGCAGTTCCGCATGCGCCGCCTGCAGGTGCACAACTGGGGCACCTTCAACGGCCTGACCGAAGTGCCGATCGCCGAGCGCGGCTTCCTGTTCGTCGGCCGTTCCGGCTCGGGCAAGTCCACCCTGCTCGATGCCATGTCCGCGCTGCTGACCCCGCCGGCCATCGTCGACTTCAACGCCGCCGCGCGCGAAGCCGAGCGCAGTGGCCGCGACCGCAACCTGGTGTCCTACGTGCGCGGTGCCTGGGCCGACCAGCAGGACAGCGGTACCGGCGAAATCGCCACCCAGTACCTGCGCAAGGGCGCCACCTGGACCGCGCTGGTGCTGGAATACCGCGCCGGCGATGGCCGCGTGGTGTGCCTGGTGCGCCTGCTGTGGATCTCCGGCAACGGCACCTCGGCCGGTGACGTGCGCAAGCACTACATGATCGCCGAGCGTCCCTTCGACATCGCCAAGGACCTGGGCGGCTTCGACCTGGACCTGCGCAAGCTGAAGCAGAAGCTGGCCGACATCCATCACTTCGACACCTTCTCCGGCTACGCCGAGCGCTTCCGCCACTTGCTGGGCATCGACAACGAAATGGCGCTGCGCCTGCTGCACAAGACGCAGTCGGCAAAGAACCTGGGCGACCTCAACGTCTTCCTGCGCGATTTCATGCTGGACACGCCGCGCACCTTCGATGCCGCCGAGCGCCTGGTCAGCGATTTCGCCGAACTCGACGGCGCGCACCAGGCGGTGGTCACCGCCCGCCGCCAGGTCGAAACCCTGCTGCCGGCGCGCGCGCACTACACCGAACTGAAGCACATGCATCGCCAGCGCGGCGATGACGAGACCCTCAAGCTGGGCATCGACAGCTTCCGCGAGAGCCGCCGCCAGCTGCTGATCGAAGCGCGCCTGCGCGAGATGGACGTGCGCGACCGTGGCCTGCTGGGCGAAGAAGCCCAGCGCCGTGCGGCGCTGGACAACCACACCGAACGCCTGGCCGAGCTGGAACTGCAGCGCCGCCAGCAGGGTGGCGAGCGCATCGAGGAACTGGAACGCGAGCAGGGCCGCGCCGAAGCCGAGCGCGATCGCCGCCTGGCCAAGCAGGCGCAGGCCCGCGACGCCGCGCGCCACCTGCAGGCTGAACTGCCCGAAGACGCACACGCGTTCGCCGAGCTGGTCGAGCGCGCGCAGAACGAACTGCAGGACCGCCAGCGCGCTTCGGCGGCGCTGGACGATGCGATCAGCGAACGCCTGGGCGGCAAGCGCGATGACGAGCGCCGCTTCGGCGAAGTGCGTGGCGAACTGGAAGCGATGCAGCGCACGCCGTCCAGCATCCCCGCGCCGATGCAGAAGCTGCGCGCGCGCCTGGCCGAAGAAACCGGCATTTCCGAAGCCGCACTGCCCTTCGTCGGCGAGCTGATCCAGGTGCGCAGCGAGGAGCAGAACTGGCAGGGCGCGATCGAGCGCGTGCTGGGCGGCTTCGCGCAGTCGCTGCTGGTGGACGACAAGCACTACAACGAAGTGGCCGACTGGGTGAACCGCACCCACCTCGGCATGCGTTTCACCTACTACCGCGTGCGCCGCAATGATGATGCGTTCGCCCGCGAGCCGTCCGCGCGTTCGCTGCTGCACAAGCTGGAACTGCGCGACCATGCCTTCGAAGGCTGGCTGCGCCGCGAGCTGGGCAAGCGCTTCGACTATGAGTGCGTCGATGCCAAGCAGCTGCGCAACGTCGACCGCGGCATCACCCGCGAAGGCCAGGTCAAGCATCCGGGCGACCGCTTCGAGAAGGATGACCGCAGCGCGGTGAACGACCGCCGCCGCTGGATCCTCGGCTTCAACAACCGCGACAAGCTGGTGGTGTTCGAGCGCGAGGCGCAGGAACTGGCCAAGCGCATCGCCAGCTGCGATACCGATATCGCCAGCCTGCGTGGCCAGCGTGACCGCGACAACGAACGCCGCCTGGCCTGCCATGAGCTGATCGGCATCCAGTGGAACGAGATCGACGCGGCCGCACCGCAGCAGCGCCTGGCCGATATCGAAGCCACCCTGCGCGACCTGCGCGAAGGCAACGCCGACCTGGCCCGCCTGGCCAAGCAGATCGACGCGGTGCGCGCCGATATCGAACAGGCCCGCCGCACCTATGAGGACACCCGCGTCGAGCGCGGCCAGCTGGTGCGCGAACGCGACCGCCTGGACCGCGCCCGCCAGCAGAGCCGCGCCCTGGTGCTGCCGGCGCTGGCCGAAGACCAGGAAGCCGGCCTGGCCGAACGCCTGCAGGAGCAGGGCCCGCTCAGCCTGGAAACGCTGGAAGCGCACATGCGCCAGGTCAGCAACGCGCTGAACGAACAGCTGTCGTCCTCGCAGCAGGACGTCAACCGCGTCGAGAACCTGCTGCTGGGCTGCTTCCGCCGCTTCGTCCAGCAGTGGCCGGAGGAATCGGGCGACTTCACCGTGTCGGTGGCCTCGGCCGAGGATTTCCTCGCCCGCCTCGAACGCCTGGAACGCGACGGCCTGCCGCAGCACGAAGAGCGCTTCTTCGACCTGCTGCAGAACCAGAGCAAGAACAACCTGCTGGCCCTGCAGCGCCACAGCGCCGAGGCCCGCAAGTCGATCGGCCAGCGCCTGGACGAGGTCAACGCCAGCCTGGAACAGGTGCCGTTCAACCGCGGCACCCTGCTGACCATCGAGCTGAGCGACCGTCGCCTGCCGGAAGTGGGCGAGTTCCACCTGCAGCTGCGCGAAGTGCTGTCGCAGCAGCAGACCGAGCAGCGCGAGCTGGCCGAATCGCAATTCACCGTGCTGCGCCAGCTGGTCAACCGCCTCGGCTCGCAGGAAGGCGAGGACAAGCGCTGGCGCGAGCTGGTGCTGGACGTGCGCATGCACGTGGAGTTCATCGGCGTGGAGCTGGATGCGGAAACGCGCCAGCAGGTCGAGATCTACCGCAGTGGCGCCGGCAAGTCCGGTGGCCAGCGGCAGAAGCTGGCCACCACCTGCCTGGCGGCGGCGCTGCGCTACCAGCTCGGCGGTGCCGACAGCCAGCTGCCCAGCTACGCCGCGGTCGTGCTCGACGAAGCCTTCGACAAGGCCGACAACGAGTTCACCGCGCTGGCGATGAACATCTTCGACAACTTCGGCTTCCAGATGGTGGTGGCCACCCCGCTGAAGTCGGTGATGACGCTGGAGCCGTTCATCGGTGGCGCCTGTTTCGTCGAGATCAGCGGCCGCCATGATTCGGGCGTCCTGCTCATCGAGTACGACGAAGAAGGCAAGCGCCTGAAGCTGCCCGAGCGCAGCCGCCAGCAGGCCAGCGAACCGGAAGAAGCCGAGGCCTGAGCGCCTCGGCAGGCCCCCTAGTAGCGCCGGGCCATGCCCGGCGGCACTTCGCCCTCACGCCCCGCGGAACGTATCCCACGCCATCCGCGCGATCAGCACCACCACCAGCCCCACGAACAGCTTGCGGATGAACGGCGTGCCGCCCTTCAGCGCCAGCCGCGTGCCCACCACCGAGCCGATGATGTTGGCCGCCGCCATCGGCAGTGCGAACAGCCACAGGATGTTGCCGGTCGGGATGAAGAACGAGATCGCTGCCACGTTCGTCGCCAGGTTCACCACCTTCGACGCCGCCGAGGCGCGCAGGAAATCCAGGCCGAAGAAGCGCACGAACAGGAAGATCAGGAAACTGCCGGTGCCCGGCCCGAAGAAGCCGTCATAGAAGCCGATGGCCGCACCGATGGCCAGGGCGATCACCAGCTCGCGGCGGCCGATCTCCTGCGGCCGGTGCAGCGCGCCGAAATCCTTCTTCCACAGCGTGTAGCCCAGCATCGCCACCAGCAGCACCAGCACCAGTGGCCGCACCGCGTCCTTGGGCAGCAGGCTGACCGCCGTGGCACCGGCGAAGGAGAAGATGAAGGCCGTACCGGCGGCGAACAGCACCGGTTTCCACGGGAAGCGCACGTTGCGCGCATAGCGCCAGGCAGCCGCGCCGGTGCCGAACATCGAACTGAACTTGTTGGTGCCGAACAGCATCGCCGGCGTCTGCTGCGGCAACACCGTGAACAGGCCCGGCAACTGCACCAGCCCGCCGCCGCCCACCGCCGCATCGACCAGGCCAGCGATGAAGGCGATCACCACCAACCACCACAACTCGGGGGGAACCAGTTCCAGCACGGCAATCAACCAAAGTGGGGGCGCGACAGCATACGCCTATCACCGATGGATGCCGGGGGCGTCCCGCGCGACAATGGCGGCATGACCCGCACCCCTGCCGATCCCTGTCCCTGCGGCCTGCCCGCCGACTACGCCGCCTGCTGCGGCCGCTACCACGCCGGCGAAGCCGCGCCGGATGCCGAACGCCTGATGCGCTCGCGCTACAGCGCCTACGTGCGGCAGTTGTCTGATTACCTGCGCCAGACCTGGCACCCGGAGACGCGCCCGGCCGAACTCTCGCTGGACGAGGCGCCGGGCCAGCGCACCCAGTGGCTGGGCCTGACCGTGAACGAACACAGCATCACCGGCCCGGACAGCGCCGAGGTCCGCTTCACCGCCCGTTACCGCATCGGCGGTGGCAGCGCCGTGCGGATGAACGAGCACAGCCGCTTCCTGCGCATCGACGGCCGCTGGTACTACCTCGACGCGGTTTGAGCCTCAGCCGCCGCGCACGGCCAGCACGCGCTGGCCGCCATGCGCGCAGACCCGGTTGCGGCCTTCTTCCTTGGCCGCATACAGCGCCTGGTCGGCTGCCTTGACCACCCCGGACGGCCGCGCATCCACGCGGCTGTCGGCCAGGCCGATGCTCACCGTCACCTGCACCACCTGGCCCGTGCCGCCACGCCCGCGCTGCTGCTGCCCGGCCGCATCGTCCCGGCTGCGCGTGCTGCGGTCGCGCAGCTGCATGCGGCTGTCCTCGATGTTCTGCCGCAGCGCCTCCACCGCATCCACGCAGGCCGGCGCCGGCCGGTCCAGGAACACCACCGCGAACTCCTCGCCGCCGTAGCGGAACGCGCGGCCGCCATTGCCCACCCGCGCCAGGCGCGACGCCACCAGCTTCAGCACGTCATCGCCGGTGTCGTGGCCGTGGGTGTCGTTGAACTTCTTGAAGTGGTCCACGTCCACCATGGCGATGCTGTAGGTGCCGGCGGCACGCTGCAGGGTCTCGTTGAAGGCGCGCCGCCCGGGCAGCCCGGTCAATTCATCGCGGAACGCCATGTGGAAGGACTCCTGCAGGGTCGCGCCCAGCATCAGCAGCAGCGCTGCCACGCTCAGCGCCGGCAGCAGCGCCGGCTGCAGGAAGATGCGCGGCAGCATCCACCACAGGCACAGCAGCGCCAGCAGCATGGCCGTGTGCAGCGGGCGCGGGCGCTGCCAGGCCTGCCAGCCCAGCGCGGCGGTGGCCAGCAGGAACAGCAGGGCCGGCAGCTGCGCCAGCGCATTCCAGTCACTGGGTATCCAGGCGAAATGCCGGTTCGACAGCAGGTCATGCATGCCCTGTGGCTGCTGCACGGCCAGCAGGATGAAGATGGCCAGCAGGGCGCCGCTGCCGATCCCGCGCAGCAGCAGGTCCTGGCGGCGCCGGCCGCGCTCGGGCCACAGCGCGTGGGCGGCGAACAGCAGCGGCAACCAGCTGGACACGGCATGGAAGCGCAGCGGCGTCAGCGGGCTGATGTAGCCCTGGCGCAGGTAATGGGCCAGGTCGGGGTGCAGTACCGTGAACACGGCCGCCACCAGCAACAGCAGGCACAGCGTGCGCACCTGGTTGTACATCAGCGCCAGCCCCGACCCCAGGCAGGCCAGCAACCACGGCAGCACGCGCTGGCCGGTCCGGCCGACATCTTCGTTACCCAGCGTGGTCCACAGCACCAGCGCGACCAGCAGGGCAGGCAGCACGAACAGGTAATGCGCAGGCTGGCGGAGCGGATGATGGGACAAGCGGTCATTCCAGCGCGGTCACTACACGGCCGCAGCACTGGCGTTAGCGGCGTCGCTGCGGGGTTCTTGAATGGGCACGATGTGAATGCGCCGGCGCCGTGCAATGACATCGCGCTCACCCGCCGCAGCCGAAGCTGGGCCATGGACAGCGCAACCCTCGCCGTCGCTGCCCCGCAGCGTGAACTCGCCAGCCACTTCGCCCATGTGCGCGGACGCAGCCAGCAACTGGCTGCACCGCTCAGCGCCGAAGACGCGATGCTGCAGAGCATGGACGATGCCAGCCCGGCCAAATGGCACCTGGCCCACACCACCTGGTTCTTCGAACGCTTCGTGCTGGCCAGCGTACGCGGCCACCAGCCATGGGATCCCGCTTGGGATTTCCTGTTCAACAGTTACTACAAGAGCCTGGGCCCCGCCCACGCACGGCCACGCCGTGGCCTGCTGTCGCGGCCCTCGCTGCAGCAGGTGCGCGACTATCGCCGGCACGTGGACGAGCAGGTGCTGGCGCGCCTGGCCGACGGCGACCTCGGCGAAGAAGCGCTGCAGCACCTGCAGCTGGGCCTGCAGCACGAACAGCAGCACCAGGAACTGCTGCTGACCGACATCAAGCACGCGCTGTGGTGCAACCCGCTGCAGCCGCCCTATCGCGAAGACCTCGCGGCGGCCGCCAGCGCGACCAGCGCACAGGGCTGGGTTGCACGGGAAGAAAGCATCGTCAGCGTCGGCGCAGCGCGCTGGCCGCAGCACGCGCCCTTCGCCTACGACAACGAATCGCCGCCGCACCGCGTACTTGTTCCCGCACACGCCCTCGCCGAGCGCCCGCTCAGCAACGGCGAGTACCGCGCCTTCGTCGATGCCGGCGGCTACCGCGACCCGCGCTGGTGGCTCAGCGAAGGCTGGGCGCTGTGCGAAGCCGAAGGCTGGCAGCACCCGCTGTACTGGCACGACGACCTGCAGCGCGAGTACACGCTGGGTGGCTGGCGCGATCTCGATCCGCATGCGCCGGTCTGCCACCTCAGCTATTACGAAGCCGATGCCTGTGCGCGCTGGCACGAAGCGCGGCTGCCGACCGAGTTCGAATGGGAAGCCGCCGCCGCCACGCAGCCGCCCAGCGGCCACTTCGCCGACGACGACCAGCTGCATCCGCATGCAGGGCAGGGCAGCGGCCTGCGCCAGCTGTTCGGCGATGTCTGGGAATGGACCTCCAGCGCCTATGGCGCCTATCCCGGTTTCCAGCCGTTCGGCGGCAACCTGGGCGAATACAACGGCAAGTTCATGTGTGGCCAGTGGGTGTTGCGCGGCGGCAGCTGCGCCACCCCGCGCGGCCACGTACGCAGCAGTTACCGCAACTTCTTCAATCCACCGGCCCGCTGGCAGTTCTCCGGCGTGCGCCTGGCGAGGGATCTTCCATGAGTACCGTGCAGGACGCGCTGCAGGCGCTGACCGACCTCACCCCCGGCCGCCAGCAGATCCTGGCCGACGCCGTGGCCGGCCTTTCGCGCGCCGCGCGCCAGCTGCCGTCCAAGTATTTCTACGATGCACGCGGCTCGCGCCTGTTCGAGCAGATCACCCACACCCCCGAGTACTACCCCACGCGCACCGAACTGGCGCTGCTTGACCGGGTGCTGCCGGAGATCGCCCGCGCCGTCGGCGCGCATGCCCACGTGGTCGAACTGGGCAGCGGCAGTGGGCGCAAGACCGCGCGCCTGCTGGCCGCCCTGCAGGACCCGGTGGCCTACACCCCCATCGAGATTTCGCGCGCCGCGCTGCTCTCCAGCATCGATCACCTGGCCCCGGCCCTGCCGCAGGTGGAGATGCTGCCGGTCTGCGCCGATTTCACCCGCCCGGTGCAGGTCCCCACGCCGGAACGCCCGGCGGCGCGGCGCCTGCTGTTCTTCCCCGGCTCCACCCTGGGCAACTTCGCGGGCGACGAAGCGATCGCTCTGCTGCGTGCGATGCGCCAGACCATGGGCGATGACGGCCTGGCGCTGGTCGGCATCGACCTGCACAAGGACCCGGCGCTGATCGAGGCCGCCTACAACGATGCCGACGGCATCACCGCCGCCTTCACCCTCAACCTGCTGGCCCGCCTCAACCGCGAAGTGGGCAGCGATTTCGATCTCGATGGCTTCCGCCACCAGGCCCGCTACAGCACCGCGCGCCTGCGCATCGAAACCGATCTGGTCAGCCAGCGCGAACAGGACGTGCACCTGGACGGGCAGACCTTCCACTTCCAGGCCGGCGAGCCGATCCGGGTCGAGTACAGTCACAAGTACACCGAGGCCAGCTTCAACCACCTGCTGCAGCAGGCCGGCCTGGAAACCGTCGCCCACTGGAACGCGTCCGACCCCGCCTACGGCCTGCGCCTGCTGCGCGCCTCCGCTCCGCATCGGTAGCGTCTGGCCATGCCGGGCGGCTGCCAGGCCGTCCGCCCGCGCTAACATGGCCCCAGCACCGGCAACACGGAGGACGCCATGCCCTTGATGACCACGCTCGGCCTGGCCGCCGCGCTGGCCGCGCCGTCGATGGCGCCAACGACGCCCGCCGCGGATCCGGCGTTCGCCCGCTGCATGACGCAGCTGCAGGCCACGGCCGCCAGGCAGGGCGTGGCCGCCGATCGCTTCACCGCGATCACTGCCGGCCTGCAGCCGGACCCCAGCGTGCTGCCACTGCTGGACGCGCAGCCTGAATTCACCACGCCCATCTGGGATTACCTGGCTGCGCTGGTCGATCGCCCGCGGGTGGATGACGGCCGCGCGATGCTGCAGCAGCACCGCGACCTGCTGCAGCGCGTATCAGTGCAGTACGGCGTCGATCCGGCCACCATCGTCGCCGTATGGGGCGTGGAGAGTGACTACGGCCGCGTGTTCGGCAAGCGCCCGCTGCTGCAGTCGCTGGCCACGCTGTCCTGTGCGGGCCGGCGCCAGCCCTTCTTCCGTGGCGAACTGCTGGCGCTCATCAAGCTGATCGAGCAGGGCGACCTGCAGGCGCAGGGGCTCACCGGTTCCTGGGCCGGCGCCTTCGGCCACACCCAGTTCATGCCCAGCACCTACGCGCGCATCGCCGTCGACGGCGATGGCGACGGCCGCCGTGATCTGGTCGGCAGCATTCCCGATGCACTGGCCTCCACCGCCAACTATCTCAAGCGTGCCGGTTGGCGCAGCGGCGAACCGTGGGGCATGGAAGTGCGTGTTCCCGAGGGTTTCAAGACGGCGCAGGCAGGGCGCACCCAGCGTCGTGCGCTGGCGGACTGGCGCGCACTGGGCATCACCGGCCTGGATGGCAGCGCCCTCGCGCCGCCGGGGCTGCCGGCCGATGCCCGCGCAGCCCTGCTGCTGCCTGCCGGCAGCAAGGGCCCGGCGCTGCTGGTGTTCCGCAACTACGATGCGATCTACAGCTACAACGCGGCCGAAAGCTACGCACTGGCCATCGCCACCCTGGCTGACCGGCTGCGTGGCGGCAATGGGCTGGCCACGGCCTGGCCCACCGATGATCCCGGCCTGGGCCGCGACGAGCGCCGCCAGCTGCAGACCCTGCTGCTGGCCCGCGGCCACGATATCGGCAGCGCCGATGGCATGATCGGCAACGCCAGCCGGCGCGCGATCCATGTCGAGCAGCGTCGCCTGGGCTGGCCCGATGCCGATGGCCGCCCCGGCCAGCGCATCCTGCGCGCGCTGCAGGCCGAGCCGCGCACGCCCGCCACGCCCACCCGTTTCAGCCTTCCCGCCAACTACAGTGCCGCGCAGTCGCCGGCCATACGGAGTCGATCCACCGTGCAACAGATCCAAGGTGTCAGCAGCGGCCAGTTCCAGGGACTCGATGCCTGGCTGGTGGAAACCCCCGAGGCCACCGCCGCCATCAGCGTGTTTGGTGGCCAGCTGCTGTCCTTCGTGCCCAAGGGCCAGCCCGATGTGATGTGGCTTTCGCCCAAGCGTGCCGGGCTGCCGACCCCGATCCGCGGCGGCAGCCCGGTGTGCTGGCCGTACTTCGGCCGCCAGGGCCAGGGCAACGATGTGCCGGCGCATGGTTTCGTCCGCACCCTGCCGTGGGAACTGCAGCAGGCGCGCCGGCTCGACGACGGCAGCATTGAACTGACCCTCGCGCCGCCGGCGCTGCAGGATCTCGGCCTGCGCCTGACGATGACCGTGCGGGTGGGCCGCGAACTGCGCCAGCAGCTGGTCACCGAAAACACCGGTACTGCACCGGCCACCTTCACCCAGGCCCTGCACAACTATTTCCGCGTGGGCGACGCCACCCGCGTCGAGGTGGACGGCGTGGACGGGGTGACCTACCAGGACAAGTACGAGAACTACGCGCAGACCCGCCGCCAGCAGGGGCCGTGGTCGCTGCGCGACCCGCGCGACCCGGGCCGCAGCGACCGCATCTACAGCCCGGCCGGTGGCCGCTACGTGCTGCGCGACCCGGTGCTGAAGCGCCGCATCGAGCTGCATACCGAAGGCAGCCGCGCGCTGGTGGCCTGGAACCCCGGTGCTGAAGCCGCAGCGAAGATGGCCGATGTCGGCGATGGCTGGCGCGACTACGTCTGCCTGGAGGCGGCCAACGCCGGTCCCGATGTGGTCACCGTGGCCCCGGGTGGCCGCCATGTGCTGGTGCAGGTGATCTCGGCATCGCCTCTGTAGCCGGCGCCAGGCCGGCTGCTTTTGACCGCGGGCCTGTCATGGCACCGGGTACTAGTCGCAATCTGCACGGAACGCAGCCCGCCTGAGTCCCCGGATGCCGCCCGGACACCCTCATCCGGCCCGGGAAAGGACCAGGCCATGGGCTTTTCCAAGCCGGATCGACAGCAGTGACGCTATTGGCCTGGACTGGCCTGCAGCACTCGGCAAGCATCCCTCGCACCGTCACGACGGCGGTGCGAGGGTGCCCGGTGCGGCAGGAACAAGGAGAGGCTTCATGGAAGAAGAGCGTTGGCACTACACCGACGGTGACCGCCACCACGGGCCATGCACGCTGGCCGAACTTCGGCAACGGCTGGAACAGCGGACCATCACGCCGGAAACGCTGCTGCAGCGCGAAGGCGGTTCCGGCTGGCGGCCTTTTGCCGAAATCGACATGGCGGCAGACGCGCCGGTCGATCCGGCCGCCCATGATCCCTACCGCGCACCCGCAGCCGCAGGCGGTCCGGAAACGACCGCAGCGAGCGCAGTGGATCACCTCGACGGTGAGATGGCGCCGTATGCCGCGTTCGTGGGCCCGCGCTTCGCCGTATATCGCCAACGCTGGCGGCTGGACTTCGGCGGCGCCAATGCCGTCGGTACGTGGCACGGGCCGGCCTTCCTCTTTGGGGTCATCTGGATCATGTACCGCAGGATGTACGGTATTGCGGCGCCCTGGTTCGGCTTGATGATCACGCTGTTGGTGCTCGAGAAGCTCGCCGGCCTGCCCGAGCTGGTCACCTTGCTCATCTCTGTGGGGCTGTCCATCACAGCGGGCGTCTGCGGCAACGGCTGGTACCTCTCCCACTGCCAGCGGAACATCGCCGAGGTACGCCGCCTGCGAGGCTACGATGAACCACGGCGGCTGCGCGCTCTGGCCGAGCGGGGCGGCACCAGCGTGGGTTCCGCGCTCGCCGCCCTCGGTGTAGCCCTGGCCATGAGCGTACTGGGTGCGCTCATGGCGGCCTGAACCGTCTCAGCCCGATGTGCGTGGCCGCAGTACCAGCAGGCACAGCGAGCCGGCCACCAGGCCCCAGAACGCCGAGCCGATGCCGGCCAGTGATACCCCGGAGGCCGTCACCAGGAAGGTGACCAGCGCGGCCTCGCGGTCGCGCTCCACGGCCAGGGCACTGGCCAGGCTGTTGCCGATGGTGCCGAACAGGGCGATGCCGGCCACGCAGGCGACCAGTTCCTTGGGGAAGGCCGCGAACAGGGCAGCCACGGTCGCCCCGAACAGGCCGATCATGATATAGAAGGCGCCGGCCGCCATCGCTGCGGTGTAGCGGCGCGCGGGGTCCTCATGGGCGTCGCGGCCCATGCAGATCGCCGCGGTGATCGCCGCCAGGTTCAAGGCGTAGGCGCCGAAGGAGGCCAGCAGCGTGTTGACCACGCCGATCCAGCCGATCACCGGCGAAATGGGCGCGCTGTAGCCGGAGGCACGCATCACCGCCACCCCGGGGATGTTCTGCGAGGCCATGGTGACCACGAACAGGGGCAGGGCGATGCCAGCCACCGCCTGCCACGACAGTGACGGTGTGACCCAGTGCGGGGTGGCCAGCTGCAGCTGCAGGTCCTGGGCATGCAGCAGGCCACGGCTGGCGGCGATGATGATGCCCACCAGCAGCGTGGCGATCACCGCATAGCGCGGGAACAGGCGGCGGCCGGCCAGCCAGGTGGCGAACATCGCCAGGGCGAGCACGACCTGGGTGTTCATTGCCACGAACACATCCAGGCCGAAGCGCAGCAGCACGCCCGCCAGCATGCCGGCGGCCAGCGCCATCGGTACCCGCTGCATCAGGCGGGCGAAGATGCCCGAGAAGCCGGCAATCATGCCCAGCACCGCGGCGAGCAGGAACGCGCCGGTGGCTTCGGACAGCGAAGCGCCACCGGCGCCGACCACCAGCATCGCCGCGCCGGGGGTCGACCACGCGGTGACCACCGGCACGCGGTAGCGCAGCGACAGGCCGATACAGGTCACGCCCATGCCCAGGCCGAGCGCCCACATCCATGAAGCGATCTGCGCCTGGTTGGCGCCGACGGCCTGTGCGGCCTGGAACACGATCACCGCCGAACTGGCGAAGCCCACCAACACCGTAATGAAGCCGGCCACGATCGCCGGCACCGAAAGATCGCGCCACCACACCTGTCGAACCTGCGTGCCCATCGCTGTCTCGTCTGTGTGCATCCGTACATACATAGCGCTTGCGGCGTTGACCGCGCAACGCGCGGGCAACGCCGCAGTGATGCCGGCACGCACGCTATGCATGGCGCAGGCGACGTCTTTGTCATCTTCCTGAAAAAAAGTGTTGACGAATCCTGCAGGATCTCTAGAATTCGCTCCCTTGCTGCGGCGTGGCAACTTCCTCGGAAGTGACCCGCCAACAGCGACGCCACACCGGCGAACGAGATGATCGAACGAAGGTGTTGACGGACTCAAAAAGTCCGGCATAATAGGCGGCTCGCAACGACGAAAGGCCTTCGGGTCCAACGACGAAGCAGCATCGGCAACAACGTCCACTCCGGTGAGACGGCCTTGAAAAAAGGTGTTGACGAAGCGGAAAAGCCGGCTATAATGGGCGGCTCGCTACGAAGGAAACTTCGCAGCACACGGGAACGGCGC
>NZ_JACVTT010000101.1:0-16264 GCF_016624665.1 Stenotrophomonas sp. S39
CTACCTTGACATGGTAGGGGTCACAGGTTCGAACCCTGTACCGCCCACCACCTGGCTCCCGGCATGGCCGGTGAAGCGGTGGAAACAGGAAAGCCGGCCCGATGGGTCGGCTTTTTTGTTGCATGGCGTCCGCCCCTCAGAACTGGATCATGCTGCACATCCGCACCGGTCGCTCGCTGCGCACCAGGCCCTTGTCCGTGCGGCACTGGCGCACGCGCTCCTCGGCCTTGCTGCGGCAGTCCGGGCACAGCGCCGCCAGCGCGCTGTCCTTGCCCTGCGCGGCAGTGCAGACGCGCTCGACGTGGGCGACGCGTGCCTCGCTGGCGCGCTCCGGCGAAACGGCCTCGCCCATGGCATTGACGAAGCGATAGTCCGCGAACGGCTGCGGCAGCGCACATTCCTGCCGGGTGCTTCCCACATACGCCGCTTCCAGCTGGCGGCGCAGCTGCGCGCCCTGGCGCTCGCAGTCGGCGACCAGCGAGCGCGATGCGGCAGGCGTCAGCTGTGGGTTGACGTAGCCCGGGCGGGTACGGATCTCGCTGCCGAACGGGCAGCAGGCCGCAAGCAGCACGACGGCAGGCAACAGCAGTGCACGGGCAACGATCCGGGTGTTCATGGCGCATCCTTTCGACAGGGCACCATGCTGTCACCGGGCGTGCCGGTCAGGATGAATCGCGGCTGGCGATCAGTGTGCGGCCGGTGTGCCGACACTGAAACGATGACGCAGCTGCCAGTGGCCCTCGACCTGGTGCGCGATGCCCAGTGCGTGGGACCTTCCGCCTTCGGCGCGTTCCCAGCGCAGCACGCTGTCCTGGCGCAGGCGCAGCTGCAGGCAGAGATCGTCCTTGCTGGCCGGGGCCAGTCCGGTGGCGGGCGCCTGGCCGGCCTCCACGCCGCCGGTGCCGACGCTGGACAGGACCGCGTTCAACAGCAGCAGGGCAAGCATCGGCATGGCGCGGTGCTCCGGACAGGGGAGCCCAGCGTGTCACCGGGGCAGGCGGACCGGAACCGGCATGCGACGAAGCCGGGAAATGCGCGTGCCAAGGGCTGGCAGCGCGGATGAATCCGGGCGCTGGCGGCCTGATCCGCGCGGGAGGGGCCTTGCGGCGCGGGCGGGTCGTGCCGCGACGCTCAGGCCGCGGCGTATACCTGGCGCAGGTTGCGCAGCGTCGACTGGCGATGGGCCGTGGCGCAGGGCTCGTCCATCTCCAGTTCCTGCAGCCGCAGGCCGACCAGGGTCATCGACAGCGCATAACCGCGGGCCGCGTCGGCCACGCGCGACAGGCCGAGGGCGTGGCGCACCAGTGCATCGATGTGGGCCTGGTCCGGCATCAGGCCGAGATAGGCGCGCTCGGCACTGTCCAGGTCAGGCGCACGCAGGATCGCGTGCGCATCGGTGGGGAAGGAAACGGAGGCCATGGGGGTGTCCTTGTCCGTTGCAGCGCGCTCGATCAGAACGAGCGCATCAGGGAGATGAAAGCGGAGTTCTGCGCGCCGCGGCGGGCCATCGGGCTGTCCTTGACCGCATCGCCGAACCACTGGCTGGCGACCACGCCGGTGGCGCGCCATTTCGTGCCCAGCGGTGTGCTCACCGCGATCTGCAGGCCTGGCGACGTGGCGCTGCCCGGCGCATAGGCGGCCAGGCCCGACCGCAGCGCTTCCTCGTCGCTGATGCCGTAGTAGTAATCGAGCAGGCGCGCACTGCTGTGCACCACGCCCACGCGCGGCACCCAGGTGAAGCGGCCGGCCTGGATGGGATAGCTGTAGTACAGGCTCGATTCGAGGCCGCCACCGTGGCCGCTGACCTCGCGCTTGACGCTGGCCGACAGTGCGCCCCAGCCGGCGCTGTACTCGGCGCTGACGCCGGCCATCGCCGACATCTGCCGGCTGTGCAGGCGGCGCAGCTGCGCATCGTTCACGTCATCGGTCTTGAAGCGCAGCGTGTACGGCGTGACCACCGCGGATACGCGCAGGCCCTCGTCCTTGTACAGGTACATGCCCAGCGAACCGGGGCTGGCATAGAAGCGCTTGCCCTGCCATGCCAGCGCCGGCACCACCAGCGGCTTGTCATCGTAGTGCGCATAGGCACCGGTGGTCGCGCCGAAGGTGATGCCGGCCTGCACGCCCGGTGCCTGTTCCTGGGCCTTGGCCAGCAGCGGCGTGGAGAGAACGACGGTGCACAGCAGGGGGCGCAGCAGGGTACGGGACATCGGGAGCATCGAGGGGCACTTTGCAGGGAACCGCGTTGCATCCTGACGGCACAACATTGTCGGAACATTGCGCCCCGGCAATGTCCGCGCAAAGGCCTCCGAGGTGCACGCAGGCACTATCATCGGCAGCGTTTCCGGTAGCCGAGCCAACGATGCGCATCCTCCTGGTGGAAGACGATCCCGACCTCTCCCGTGCCCTGCAGTCCGGGCTGGAGCGCCAGGGCGTGGTCGCCGATGTGGTCGGCAGCCTGGCCGAAGCGGCGCTGGCCCTGCGCGAACCCGTGCACCAGCTGCTGCTGCTTGACCGCCAGCTGCCCGACGGCGATGGCGCCGGTTTCGTCGCCACTGCGCGTGCGCTGCGGCCGAACCTGGCGGTGATCATGCTGACCGCCAAGGGCACGCTGTCGGACAAGGTCGAAGGACTCGATGTCGGCGCCGACGACTACCTGGTCAAGCCGGTGGCGATCGAGGAACTGATGGCGCGGATCCGCGCGGTGTCGCGACGGCCGTCGGCGATGGTGACCCCGAGCCTGCGGCTGGGAAACTTCGAGTTCGATTTCGAATCGCTGCAGGCGCAGGTGGACGGCCAGCTGCTGGCCCTGCCGAGGCGGCAGGTGCTGGTGCTGCAGGCGCTGGCGATGCGGCAGGGGCGAACGGTCACCCGCAGTGCGCTGGAGGCGGCGGTGTACGGCTTCGATGATGAGATCCAGTCCAACGCACTGGATGCGCACATCTCCAAGCTGCGCAAGGCGCTGCAGCAGGCGGGTGCGGGCGTGGAGATCCACGTCATCCGTGGCGTCGGCTACCTGCTGGCGGAGACCTGAGATGGCCAGGCAGATCCGTTCGATCACCCTTGGCCTGGCGTGGCGCCTGTTCCTGGCGCAGGCATTCACTGTGTTGTTCGCCGTGGTTGCGCTGATCCTCACCTGGGGTGACAAGGAATCCTGGGGCATGGACATGTTTACCGCCGAGGACGTGGCCAAGGCGGTGCACAGCCAGGGCGCGCACCTGGTGCTGGACGAACCGCGCTGGCAGGCGTTGAACGAGCGCGCCGGTGGCAACCTGTGGTTCGTGGCTGTCGATGACCGTGGCCTCTGGCTGGAGCGTGGCAAGGTGCCAGCGCTGCACGCGCCGCTGCTGGCACGACTGCCGGCACTGGGTGCCACTGAAGTCGGATCGCTGGTGCCGCCCTATCTGGATGTCGCGCGGGTGATGGTGCGCAACGAGGACGGCCGCCGCATCACCGTGATGGCCGGTGGCGCACCCAAGGGCGGGCTGGTGGATGGCGCGCTGATGGTGCTGCGGCTGATCGGCTTCTGGTTCTTCCTGCCGCTGATCGTGGTCACCCTGCTGGTGATGCCGACGGTCATCCATCGTGCAATGCGCGGTGTGCGCAGGCTGGCGCAGCAGGCCAAGGAACTGGACATCGGCCAGCCCGGCGCGCGCCTCGACGAACAACTGGTGTCCACCGAGGTCGCGCCGCTGGTGGGGGCCTTCAACGATGCCATCGACAAGGTGCAGCAGGGTTACGCTGCACGCGACAAGTTTCTCGCCGATGCCGCGCATGAACTGCGCGTGCCGATCGCGGTGGTGCAGGCACGGCTGTCGCAGCTGCCGCAGGGCGAACTGAAATCGCAGCTGCTGACCGACGTCGCGCGGCTGGGCAACGTTGCCGAGCACCTGCTCGACCTGCAGCGCCTGGACCGCAACGTCAGCGCGCTGCAGCGGGTGGACCTGGCCCACGTGGTGCGCGAATCGGCGGCCGAGCTGGCGCCGCTGGTGGTCGGCGCGGGGTACGGCTTCGAAGTGGATGCGCCGGATGAACCGGTGTGGATCCAGGGGGATGGCCTGGCACTGGGCCGGGTGATGGCCAACCTTGTGCACAACGCCATCGTCCACGGTGGCGGCCGCGGCATCATCTGCGTGCGCCTGGACGCGCAGGGCCTGCTGGAGATCAGTGACCAGGGCGCGGGCGTGCCGGTGGGTGACCGCGAGGCGATCTTCGAACCCTTCCATCGCCTGCGCGCTGCCGGCAGTGGCAGTGGCCTGGGCCTGCACCTGGTCAAGGAAATCGTGCAGCACCACGGGGGCACTGTCAGCGTGGCCGAAGCGGTGGGCGGAGGCGCCAGCTTCCGGGTCAACTTCCACCGCGCCACCGTGCGCCGCTGAGGTCGCCCACAGCAATGCGCGGGCTTGCCTGATAGGCAGGCCTGGCGCCGCACGGCGACGCTGCGCCGATGCGTACCGTTGCCGTGGTTGCACCCCTGCTGGGCCCCGCCTGCGCCGCCGCCCTGGTGCTGGGTGCGCTGGTGTGCGTGCTGCTGCCGGCGCTGCCGCCGCGCTGGCTGTGCATCAGCCTGGTGCTGCTGGCGCTGCCAGGCTGGGCATGGCGTTGGCGCGGACGGGTGCTGGCCGCGGCCGTATTCGGCCTGGCCTGGGCCAGCTGCCATGGGCACGCCGCCCTGCAGCAGCAGGTGCCTGCCGCGGCAACGGCGCAGGATGTCCTGGTGCGTGGCCGTATCGTCGAGCTGCCGCAGGTGCGCAGCGACCACAGCCGTTTCCTGTTCGATGTGGCCGAGGCCGAAGGAGTGCCAGCGCTGCAGGGGCGGCGCCTGCAGGTCAGCTGGCATGATCCGCGCCGTACGGGGGCCGTCGATCCGCTGCGCCGCACGCTGCGTGCCGGCGCGCATTGGGAGCTGCCGCTGCGCGTGCGGCCGCCGCGCTCGCGGATCAATCCCGGCGGCTTCGATGGCGAGCGCCACGCGCTGCTGCAGGGCCTGGCCGGCAGCGCCAGCGTGCGTGCGCCTGGACGCGCGCGCCAGCTGCGTGCCGCGCACGGCCTGGCCGCATGGCGCGAGCGCTGCAGCGCCGCCATCGCCGTGCAGGTGGGCAGTCCCTCGGCGCGATTCGTGCAGGCCCTGGCGCTGGGCGATACCCGTGGCCTGACCAATACCGACTGGGAGCAGCTGCGCGCGCTGGGCCTGACCCATCTGATCGCGATCTCCGGCTTCCATGTCGGTCTGGTGGCTGGCTTTGCCGCCCTGCTGTGCGCGGGCCTGTGGTGGCTGTGCCCGGCGCTGGCACGTGCCTGGCCGCGCCCACAGGCCGCCGCCTGCGCCGCCGCATTGGCCGCTGCGGGCTATACGCTGCTGGCGGGCAGCGAGCTGCCCACCGTGCGAACCGCGCTGATGATCGCTGCCGTGGCGCTGGCGCGCGCCAGCCGGCGGCCATTGGGCACGGCGCCCGCGCTGTCATTGGCGGCGGCGGTGATGCTGCTGCCGGCACCGCTGGCGGTGCTTTCGGCAGGGTTCTGGCTGAGTTTCGGCGGTGTGCTGTGGCTGTTGTGGTGCCTGCCGCAGCGCCCGCCGGCTGGCATCGGCGGCATGCTGCGCGCGGCGCTGGCCGGGCAGGGCGTGGCCAGCGTGGCGTTGCTGCCCCTGGCGGTGGTGCTGTTCGGCGGCACCTCGTGGCTGGGGCCACTGCTGAACCTGCCGGTCATTCCCTGGTGGAGCCTGCTGGTGGTGCCGCTGGCCCTGCTCGGCACCGGCCTGCAGGCGCTGCATGACGGGGCGGGCGCGTGGCCGTGGCGCGCGGCGGCCTGGCTGTTCGATCTCAGTTGGGGGCTGCTGCAGCCCGTGGCGCAGCACCCGAAGGCGATGTGGTGGCTGCCGCAGGCACCCGGTTGGGCGCTGCCCGCGGCCCTGGCGGGGGTGTTCTGGTGGCTGCTGCCGCGCGGCGCCGGAGGGGGCCTGGCGGGCGCGCTGTTGTGCCTGCCCCTGTTGTGGCCGGCCGTGCCCGGGCCGCGGCACGGCGAATTGGAGCTGCTGGTGCACGACGTGGGGCAGGGCGCGGCGGTGCTGCTGCGCACGGCCACGCATGCGCTCTGGTACGACGCCGGGCCACCCGCGGGCCAGGGCCAGGAGCGCGTCCTGCTGCCGGCCGTGCGCGCACTGGGGCAGGCGCCGCCGGTGCAGCTGCTGCTCAGCCACGATCATCTCGACCACGCCGGCGCTCTGCCGGCCCTGCGCGGCGCGCTGCCGGGCCTGCAGGTGCTGGCCCCGCCGGGCAGCCCGGTCGAGGGCGCCCTGCCCTGTGCCCAGGGCCTGCGCTGGCAGTGGGATGGGGTGGACTTCCAGGTGCTGCACCCGCCGCCCGCTGGCAGCGAGCATGACAACGAAGCCAGCTGTGTGCTGCGGGTGGCCAGTGCGCACGGGGTGGTCCTGCTGCCCGGTGACATCGGCCGCCAGGCCGAGCAGCAGCTGCTGCAGGCCGGACCTGCGGCACTGCGCGCCGATGTGGTGCTGGTGCCGCACCATGGCAGTGGCGGCAGCTCGACGGCGGCCTGGGTGGCGGCGGTGAAGCCCCGGCTGGCGGTGGTTTCGGCCGGCCACCAGAACCGCTTCGGCCACCCGAAACGTGACGTAGTGCTGTGCTGGCAGGCGGTGGGGGCGGAGGTGCTGAACACGGCCGAGTCCGGCGCCATCCGCGCATGGCTTGGCGCACAAGGGCTGCAGGTGCGTGAACAGCGTATCCACGCGGCCCGGTGGTGGGATGCCGCTGGGCGGGCGCGGTCGGCTGCTATCCTATCGCCGATCGAACAAGCGGCCGTTGGGCCGGAGGGTTGAAACGTGTGGGAACTGGTCAAGGCCGGTGGCTGGCCGATGGTGCCGCTGCTGCTGTTGGGCGTACTGGCTTTGGCGATCGTCCTGGAGCGTTTCTGGTCCCTGCGGCGCAATGAGGTGCTGCCGCCTGGCCTCGGCCAGGAAGTGCGCAACTGGGCCGCACGCGGCAAGCTCGACCCGGCGCACCTGCAGACCCTACGGGCCAATTCGCCGCTGGGCGCGCTGCTGGCCGCCGCGCTGGAAGCCCGCAACCGCCCGCGTGACCAGATCCGCGAGCGCATCGAGGACACCGGTCGCCACCTGGTCCACCGCATGGAGCGCTTCCTCAATGCGCTGGGCACCATTGCCTCGGCGGGCCCGCTGCTCGGCCTGCTGGGCACGGTCATCGGCATGATCCAGATGTTCCTGGGCATCCTCGACCACGGCGTGGGCGACGTGAACCAGCTGGCCGGTGGCATCGGCAAGGCCCTGGTGTGTACTGCCACCGGCATGATCGTGGCCATCCCGGCGCTGATGTTCCACCGCTTCTTCAAGGGCCGGATCCACGGCTACGTGGTGGAGATGGAGCAGGAAGCCAGCGCGTTGCTGGACACGCTGGACGGGCGCCCGGGGGTGATGAACCCGGCACCGGCCCCGCGCGCCGCCGCCCCTGCCACGGCCAAGGCCTGATCGATGCGCATCGGCAACGACCGATCCCAGGATGAGCCGCATATCGATCTGGTTCCGCTGATCGACGTCATCCTGGTGCTGATCATCTTCTTCGTGGTCACCACCACGTTCGACGCGCGCTCGACGCTGCAGGTGCAGCTGCCGACCGCCAGCGACCAGCAGACCAGCGAGGCGCCGCGTTCGCTCAGCGTGCTGATCAACGCCGATGGCCGCTACTTCGTCAACGACCAGGAAGTGCTGCGCACCGACGTGGAATCAGTCAAGCAGACCATCGCGTCGGTGGCCGGCAGCGACCGCCAGCAGACCGTGCTGCTGCGCGCCGACGCGCGCACTCCCTACCAGGCCGTGGTCACCGCGCAGGATGCGCTGGGCCAGCTCGGCTTCCGCCGTATCGCAATCGCAACAGCGCCAGAGGTGCGTCCATGAGTTCCAATCACGCGCCGGTGTGGCCGATCTACAAACGCCTGCTCGGCTACACCCGGGCCTACTGGGTGTTCATGGTGGCCGCCGTCATTGCGATGGTGGTCGAGGCCCTGGCCGGCTACCACTTCACCAAGCTGATGGAGCCGCTGGTCAACGACGGCTTCGTCGACCCGCAGCCGCGCGCCGCCGTGGTGCTGCCGCTGACCATCCTCGGCCTGTTCCTGATGCGCAGCCTGGCCACCTGGGTCAGCGACTACACGCTGGCCAAGACCGGCCGCAGCGTGGTGCGCGACCTGCGCGAGCAAGTCCTGGACAAGTACCTGCACCTGCCGTCCTCGCACTTCGATACCGAAGCGACGCCGGTGATGGTCAGCCGCCTGAACTTCGATACCGAGCAGGTCACCCAGGCCAGTGCGGATGCACTGAAGACCATGGTGGCCGACACCCTGACCATCATCGCCATGCTGGTGGTGATGCTGCAGATGAGCGTCAAGGTGACCCTGGCCATGCTGCTGGTGGTGCCGCTGATCGGCGCCATCGTGTCCTACGTGGGCAAGCGCTACCGGCGCATCAGCCGCGGTATCCAGGATGGCATGGGTACCATGGCGCAGACCGCCGAGCAGTCGCTGGCCGCGCAGCAGGAAGTGAAGGTGCACGGCACCCAGCAGCACGAGATCAGCCGCTATTCGCGCCTGGCCAACCGCATGCTGGCGCTGAACATGAAGGTCGAAGTGACGCGCGCGGCCGCCTCCAGCGTGGTCCAGTTCCTCGCTGCGCTGGCGCTGGCGGTCATCGTATGGGTGTCCACCCGCGAAGCGCTGGCCGGCAAGCTCAACGCTGGCCAGTTCATGGGCCTGATGACCTCGATGATGGCCATCATTCCGTCGCTGCGCCGCCTGACCAGCGTGCAGACCTCGATCTCGCGTGGCGTGGCCGCCGCCGAGCGCCTGTTCGGCATCATCGACATGCCGGTCGAGCGCGACGCCGGCCGCACGCCACTGCAGCGCGCCCGCGGTGAGCTGGCCTTCGAGCACGTCATGCTGCGCTACCGCGCCGACAGTGGCATCGCCCTGGATGACATCAGCTTCGTCGCGAAACCCGGTACGGTCACCGCCATCGTCGGTCGTTCCGGCAGCGGCAAGACCAGCCTGATCCGCCTGGTGCCGCGCTTCTATGAGCCCAGCGGCGGCCTCATCACCCTGGATGGCGTGGCCCTGGACGACTACGCCCTGGCTGACCTGCGCCGCCAGGTGGCCATGGTCGGGCAGAAGGTCATGCTGTTCGACGACACCATCGCCGCCAACATCGCCTATGGCATGGAAGCGACCGAGGAGCAGATCCGTGCGGCGGCCGAGGCGGCCAATGCCTGGGAGTTCATCGCACGCATGCCGCAGCAGCTGCAGACCCCGGTGGGCGAGAACGGTGCGCTGCTGTCCGGTGGCCAGCGCCAGCGCCTGGCGATCGCCCGCGCGATCCTGCGCGATGCGCCGATCCTGATCCTGGATGAGGCCACCGCGGCGCTGGACAACGAATCCGAACGCCTGGTGCAGGACGCCCTGCAGCGCCTGATGCCCGAGCGCACCACGCTGGTGATCGCGCACCGCCTGTCCACCATCGAACACGCCGACCAGGTGCTGGTGATGGACCACGGCCGCATCGTCGAGCGTGGCACCCACAAGGAACTGCTGGAGATGGGTGGCCTGTACCAGCACCTGCACAGCATGCAGTTCCGCGAAAGGCAGGACTGATGGCAGGCAAGGGTACCCAGACCCCGCCGTACTGGTACGACGGCAGCCCGGTTCCATTGCCGATGCGGCTGCTGGCGCCGGTCTACGCCGGCGTGGCCGCCCTGCGCCGGCGCCTGTACCGCAGGGGCTGGTTCAAGCGCCATGCGCTGCCGGTGCCGGTCATCGTGGTCGGCAACATCACCGCCGGTGGCACCGGCAAGACGCCGCTGACCATCGCCCTGGTCGAGCGCCTGCGCGCGGCCGGCTGGAAGCCGGGCGTGGCCAGCCGCGGCTACGGCCGTGAAGAGGCGGACAAGGCGCGCTGGGTCGAGGCCGATACGCCGACCGCGCTGGGCGGTGACGAGCCGGTGCTGATCGCGTGGAAGACCGGCGTACCGGTGCGCGTGGACAGCGACCGCGTGGCTGCCGGCAAGGCGCTGATCGCGGCCGGCTGCGATGTCATCGTCTGCGATGATGGCCTGCAGCACTACCGCCTGCAGCGCGACATCGAGATCGAAGTCATCGATGCGCAGCGTCGCTACGGCAATGGCCGGATGATCCCCGCAGGGCCGCTGCGCGAGCCGGTCAGCCGCGCCGACGAATGTGATTTCCGCGTGGTCAACCTCGGCCAGGCCGATGAAGCCACCGCCGCCCAGGCCTGCGGCTTCGGCCAGTGGCCGATGGCCCTGCACATCGACAGCGCGCAGCCGCTGCCCGGTGGCCGCCCGCGACCGCTGGCGTACTTCGCCGGCCAGCGCGTGCATGCCGTGGCCGGCATCGCCAACCCGCAGCGCTTCTTCGACATGCTGCGCGCGCGCGGCATCGGCGTGGTGCCGCATGCCTTCGCCGACCACCAGGTCTACCAGCCGCAGGACCTGTCCTTCGGCAGCCAGTTGCCGGTACTGATGACCGAAAAGGATGCGGTGAAGTGCCGCGCCTTCGGCAATGACTGGCACTACGCGGTGCCGCTGCGCGCCGAGCTGCCGGCGGCCTTCTGGGTGGCGCTGACCGACCGCCTGGACAAGCTGCGCCCGAACTGAGCGGCCGCGCGGCGCTTGCAATCGCCTGCCGCCGGCCGCATTCCTGCTGTATCGCGCCTGCCGAGTACCGCCCGCATGACTGAATTCGTCGTCGCCATTCCGGCCCGCTACGCTGCCTCGCGGCTGCCGGGCAAACCGCTCCGCCTGCTGGGCGGCGAGCCGCTGGTGCTGCACGTGGCGCGCCGCGCGCTGCTGGCCGGTGCCCGCGAAGTCTGGGTGGCTACCGATGACACGCGCATCGCCGATGCGCTGGATGGCCTGGCCGAGGTGAACGTGGCGATGACCGCGGTCAGCCACGCCTCCGGTACCGACCGCCTGGCCGAGTGCGCGCGCATCGCCGGCTGGTGCGACGAAACGGTGGTGGTCAACCTGCAGGGCGATGAGCCGTTCGCACCGGCGGCCGGCATCCGGGCGGTGGCCGAGGCGCTGGTCGAAGGCGATGCGCCGATGTCGACCCTGGCCACGACCGTCGAGGATGCCCACACCCTGTTCGACCCGAATGTGGTCAAGCTGGTGCGCAACGTGCGCAACGAGGCGATGTATTTCAGCCGCGCGCCGATCGCCTGGCATCGCGATGGCTTCGCGCGCAGCCGCGAGGCGCTGCCGGAAGGGCATCGCTGGCTGCGGCATATCGGCATCTATGGCTATCGCGCCGGCTTCCTGCAGCAGTTCGCGGCGATGCCGCCGGGCCTGCTCGAGCAGGTCGAGGCGCTGGAACAGCTGCGCGTGCTGGAAGCCGGTTTCCCGATCAGCGTGGCGATCTCGCCCGAAGCCTTCCCGCCGGGCATCGACACGCCCGAAGACCTCGCCCGTGCCGAGGCCCTGCTGCAGTCCATGGCTGCGCGATGAACCTGCTGGTCGTCTGCCTGGGCAACATCTGCCGCTCGCCGATGGCCGAGGGCGCGCTGCGTGCCCGCCTGCAGGCCTCGCCGCTGGCCGGCCGGGTGCAGGTCGATTCGGCCGGCACCGGCGACTGGCATGTGGGTGAGCCGCCTGACCGGCGCGCCATCGCCTGCGCGGCCGGCCATGGCGTGGACATCGTCGGGCTGCGGGCCCGCCAGCTCCAGCCCGGGGATTTTGAGCGCTTCGACTGGATCCTGTGTGCGGACGAAACCAACCTGCGCGACGCCGCGCGGCTGGCCACGGCCGCCCAGCGCGGACGCCTGTCGCTGTACCTGCCATGGTCGGGCGGGCAGGGCGCGCAGGCGATCCCTGATCCGTATACCGGTGGCAAGGACCATTTCGAGCAGGTCTGGGCGATGGTCGACCAGGCGGCGCAGCGTGCCGTGGCACGACTGTTGCATGACGCCGACTCCGGCATAATCAGGCCATGAACGCACAGCCTGTCCAGGACCTGCCCGAGTTTGCCACCTGGCTCAATGCCGCCCCCTGCACCCTGACCGAACTGCGCGGCCGGCCGGTCGCGCTGCTGTTCGTCAATGCCGCATCGGCCTGGAGCATGCAGCGGCTGGCCGAGTTCGGCCAATGGCTGTCACGCAACCCCGGGCGCCTGCAGCCACTGGTCCTGCACGTACCGCGCTTTGATTTCGAGCGCGACGCCGGCGCGGCCTTGAAGCTGCTGCGCAGGCAGGGCCTGTCGATGCCGGCACTGCTGGATGCCGACTGGGATGGCTGGCGCCGCTTCGGCGTGACGTCCTGGCCGACCGTCATCCTGCTTGACGCGCAGGGCCGCGAGCAGCAGCGCCTGGTCGGCCTGGGCGCGCCGGGTGAGCTGGAGCGTGCCTTGAACGATCTCTGCGAAGGCGCACCGCCGGCGCCGTCGCGGGGCGGCAGCGAGCTGCATCCCGAACTGCCTCATCCGTTGCGTTTTCCGGCGGGCCTGGCGGTCAACCGTGATCGCCTGTACATCGCCGACAGTG
The DNA here is from genome assembly GCF_016624665.1 of Stenotrophomonas sp. S39. NCBI lineage: Bacteria > Pseudomonadati > Pseudomonadota > Gammaproteobacteria > Lysobacterales > Lysobacteraceae > Stenotrophomonas > Stenotrophomonas sp. S39. Next base: position 12,572 of record NZ_JACVTT010000101.1, read on the forward strand.
GCCGCCATCGCATCCTGGAATGCAGCCACGGCGGGCGCGTGCTGCGCCAGTTCGGGCTGGGCACCGCCGATTTCATGGACGGCAACCTGGCCGAAGCCGCGTTCCACCGCCCGCAGGGGCTGGTGCTTGAGCGCGAGTCGCTGTACGTGGCCGACACCGGCAACCACGCGGTGCGGCGGATCAACCTGGCGACCGGCCAGGTCGATACGCTGTGCGGCAATGGCCGCCCTGGCACGCCCGTCGAGGGCCCGGTGGCGCAGCCGCGGCAGGTGGCGCTGGACCATCCGGTCGGCCTGGCCATCGCCGACAACCAGCTGCATATCGCCATGGCCGGCGACAACCGGCTGTGGAGCTTCCACCTGGGCCTGCGCAGCCTGCAATGGCGTGCCGGCAGCGGCGCCATCGACGAGCGCGACGGCAGCGGGCACATGGCCGCCTTCGCCCAGCCGACCGGCCTGGCGGTGGTGCAGCAGGTGCTGTACGTGGCCGATGCGCTGGGGTCCTCGATCCGTGCGGTGCAGCTGCGTGGCGATCTCGTGCAGACCCTGGTCGGGCAGGGCACCTGGCGTTTCGGCGCCGAGGACGGCCCGCGCGGGCAGGCGAGCCTGCAGTACCCGCAGGCCATCGCGTTGAGCCCGGACGCACCCGTGCTGTGGATCGCCGACACCGGCAACGGGCGCCTGCGCACCCTGCGCCTGGGCGGCGGCGATCTTGTCACCCAGCCCCTGCCGCGCCGCCTGCATGGCCCGGCAGGTCTGGCGGTGGGCGCCGGTGCGGTGTGGATTGCCGAGACCGACGCGCACGCCGTGCTGCGTTTCGACCCGGACAGCGGCGTGCTCAGCGAAGTGCCGATCAGCGAATGACCGACGTCACCGCCCCGGCCTTCGACGGCAAGGCCTTCGCGGCCCAGTTGAGCACCGCACCCGGCGTCTACCGCATGTATGCGGCTGACGACACCCTGCTGTACGTGGGCAAGGCGCGCGCGCTGCGCAACCGCGTCGGCAGCTACTTCAACGGCAGCCCGAAGAACGCGCGCATCATGTCGATGCTTTCGCAGATCGCGCGCATGGACGTGACCGTCACGCGCTCGGAAGGCGAAGCGCTGCTGCTGGAAAACCAGCTGATCAAATCGCTGTCGCCGCGCTACAACGTGTCCCTGCGCGACGACAAGACCTACCCGCATGTGCTGCTGACCCGTGAGGACTGGCCGCGCATCGCCCTGCACCGCGGCCCGCGCGCCATTCCCGGCCGCTACTTCGGGCCGTACCCGGGCGTTACCGCGGTGCGCGAGACGCTGAACCTGATGCACAAGCTGTTCAAGCTGCGCAGCTGCGAGGACAGCGTTTTCCGCAATCGCTCGCGGCCCTGCCTGCAGTACCAGATCGGCCGCTGCAGCGCGCCCTGCGTGGACCTGGTGCCGGCACAGGAATACGCCGAATCTGTGCGCCGCGCCACGCTGTTCCTGGAAGGCAAGAGCGACGAGCTGACCCGCGAGCTGGGCGAGCAGATGCAGGGCGCCAGCGAGGCGCTGGAGTTCGAGCAGGCCGCGCGCCTGCGTGATCTCATCGCTTCGCTGCGCAGCATGCAGACCCGCCAGTACGTGGATGGCCGCGCCGCCGACCTGGACGTGCTGGCGGTCGCCATGCAGGGCTCGCAGGCCTGCGTGCTGCTGCTGGCCTTCCGCGATGGACGCAACCTCGGCACCCGCCCGTTCTTCCCGCGCACCAATGGCGAGGACAGCCCGGAAGAGGTGCTGGCCGCGTTCGTGTCGCAGTACTACATCGAATTCGAGCCGCCGCGCGAGATCCTGCTGGACCGGCAGATTCCCGACGCCGACCTGCTGGTGGCCGCACTCTCGGCCTCGGCCGAACGCAAGGTGCAGCTGAAGTGGAACGTGCGTGGCGAGCGCGCCGGCTACCTGGAGCTGGCCAGCCGCAACGCGCAGTTGACCCTGGCCACCGAACTGAACAGCCGCAACGCGCAGCACGCGCGCAGCGAGGCCCTGCGCGAGATGCTGGGCTTGGCCGAGCCGGTCAAGCGGGTGGAGTGCTTCGATATCAGCCACACCATGGGCGAAGCCACCGTGGCCTCGTGCGTGGTGTTCGATGCCGCCGGCCCGGTCCGTGCGCAGTACCGCCGCTTCAACATCAGCGGTATCGAGCCCGGCGATGATTACGCGGCCATGCACCAGGCCATCGACCGCCGTTTCCGCCGCGCGGTGGAAGAGCAGGGCGTGCTGCCCGACGTGCTGCTGATCGACGGTGGCGCCGGCCAGCTGGCCCAGGCACAGGCCGCCCTGGCCGACCTGGGCGTGGAGGGGGTGCTGCTGGTGGGCGTGGCCAAGGGCGTGGAGCGCCGTGCCGGCCACGAAGCGCTGGTGATGCCCGATGGCCGCGAGCTGCGCCCGGGCGCGGCCAATCCTGCGCTGCAGTTCATCCAGCAGGTGCGCGACGAAGCCCACCGCTTCGCCATCACCGGCCACCGCGGCCGCCGGCAGAAGGCCCGCATGACCAGCAAGCTGGAAGACATCCCCGGCATCGGCCCGCGCCGGCGTGCCAGCCTGCTCAAGCATTTCGGCGGCCTGGTGGGCCTGAAAGCCGCCGGTGAAGCCGAAATCGCCAAGGTCGAAGGCATCAATGATGCCCTCGCCGCACGCATCTACGCTAACCTGCACGGGTTGGCCACGCCTGACCCGGCCGAGTAGAGAGAGAAGCAAGCCGCATGAAGTTGACCCTGCCCACCTGGCTGACGTTGTTGCGGATCGTGATGATCCCGGTGCTGGTGCTGGTGTTCTACCTGCCCTACACCTGGACCAATTTCGCATCCGCGGCGATCTTCGGCCTGGCCGCCATCACCGACTGGCTCGATGGCTGGATCGCGCGGCGGTACAAGCTGGAATCGGCGTTCGGCGCCTTCCTCGATCCGGTGGCGGACAAGCTGATGGTGGCCGTGGCGCTGTTCCTGATCGTGCAGGGCCACCCGACGCCGTGGATGGCGTTCTGGGCGGCGGTGATCGTCGGTCGTGAGATCGCGGTGTCGGCGCTGCGCGAGTGGATGGCCGAGCTGGGCCAGCGCGCCAAGGTGCGCGTGGCGATGATCGGCAAGGTGAAGACCACCGCGCAGATGGTCGCGCTGCTGTGCCTGCTGTATTCGGTGGCGCCGAACGTGCCGGTCAACGACATCTGGATGGGCCCGCCGGTGTTCCATATCGGCGACTGGACCTTGGCCATCGCCGCGGTTCTGACCCTGTGGTCGGGCCTGCAGTACCTGCATGCCGCCTGGCCGAGCCTGCGCGAAGACGAGCGTGCCGCGCGCGAGCGGTCGCGGCAGAAGAAGCTGGGCAACTGAGCTCCGGGGTCGGATCCCTTTCCGCAGGAAAGGGCTCTGACCCCACGGTCGCGCCCATCCACGCATGGCGTGGATCTACCGGGGCGGGATGCCCCCATCCACGCATGGCGTGGATCTACGGGGGTGGGATGCCTCCATCCACGCATGGCGTGGATCTACCGGGGCGGGATGCCCCCATCCACGCATGGCGTGGATCTACCGGGGTGGGATGCCTCCATCCACGCATGGCGTGGATCTACCGGGGCGGGATGCCCCCATCCACGCATGGCGTGGATCTACCGGGGTGGGATGCCTCCATCCACGCATGGCGTGGATCTACCGGGGCGGGATGCCCCCATCCACGCA
>NZ_JACVTT010000102.1:0-15532 GCF_016624665.1 Stenotrophomonas sp. S39
TGGGGGGGTGTTTTTCCGGGCCCGGGGGGGGGGTGCGGTGGGGGGGCGGGGCTCTACGCCTGTACCGGGCTTAGTGGCCGCGGACGCGCTTGATGATCTTCGCGGCGTCGGCGGCGCTGGCGCGCACCTTGTCCCACTCGCCGTCGGCGATCCAGTTGCCCGGCACCATCCACGAACCACCGATGCAGACCACGTTCTTCTGTTCGAGGTATTCGGCGGCGGTGTTTTCGGTGATGCCACCGGTCGGGCACAGCTTCAGGTCGGCAACCGGACCAGCCAGGCCCTTGATCATCGCCAGGCCACCCACGGCCGTGGCCGGGAACAGCTTGCAGACACGGAAGCCGCGCGCGTAGAGCGACAGCAGCTCGGTCGGCGTGGCCGCACCCGGCACCACCGGCAGCGGCGCCGCCGCCAGCGCATCGGCCAGCGCCGGCGGCGTACCCGGCGTCACCAGGAAATCCGCACCCGCATCGATGGACTGCTGCATCTGCTCCACGGTCAGCACCGTGCCCGCGCCCACCACCACATCGGGCAGCTCGCGCTTGAGCATCGCCAGCGCTTCCATCGCCACCGGCGTACGCAGCGTCAGCTCGATGGCCGGCAGCCCACCTTCCAGCAGCGCCGCACTCACCGCACGCGCCTGGTCCAGCGTATGAATCGTCACCACCGGCAGAATGCCCGCCGCATGCAGCAGTTCCGCCGCCTTCACCTGATGTTGTTCGATACCCATGCTTTTGCCCTTGCCTTTGCTCTTCTTGATTCAGTGGCCGCAGCGCAAATGACGCGCCGGGAATTGTCCAAGGGCAGTAGAGCGCCCTGGCCGGGACCGTGAGCGGCATGGATGCCGCGACCGAGCCCCCATGGATGGGTTTACGGCGTGTCCCGGCCAGGGCGCTCTACTGCCCAAGCCGGGAAGCCTGCCGCGGCGTTTCGCTTCAGGCGTCTTTTGCCTCATGCGGCGCCGCCGCCGCCGCGGCATCATGCCCCAGCTCATATTCCGAATCGTAATCCCACGGCCCACCATCAGCCGCCGCCGGCCCGCACGAAATCGAAATCGCCCCCTGGTCCGCCGGACCCACCACGCGGCGATTGATCGCGAACAGGTTGCGGCCCAGATCGTGCGCTGCCGGTGCCGTGTTCGGCGCCAGCGACCGTGCCGCCCACTCGGCCGCATCCACCAGCACTTCCAGCGTGCCGGCTTCACCGTCCAGGCGGATCATGTCGCCCTCGCGCACCTTGGCCAGCGGGCCACCGCGCGCCGCTTCCGGCGTCACGTGGATCGCCGCCGGGATCTTGCCCGACGCACCGGACAGGCGACCATCGGTGACCAGCGCCACGCGACGGCCCTGGTTCTGCAGCAGGCCCAGCAGCGGCGCCAGCGAATGCAGTTCCGGCATGCCGTTCGCACGCGGGCCCTGGTAACGCACCACCGCCACGAAATGCTCGGGCAGCAGGCCACCGGCGTGCAGCTTGTTCAGCACCTGCGGCGCATCGACCACCACGGCCGGCGCTTCAATGGTGCGGTACTGCGGCTTCACCGCCGACAGCTTGATCAGCGACTTGCCCAGGTTGCCGCGCAGCAGGCGCAGGCCGCCCTGGCTTTCGAACGGGTTGTCGACGCTGCGCACCACTTCTTCATCGGCGCTGCGTTCCAGGCCCGGCAGGTAGACCAGCTTGCCGTCGCGCAGCTGCGGTTCGCGCGCGTAGTCGGCCATGCCGCCACGGGCCACGCTGACCAGGTCACCGTGCATCAGGCCGGCCTTGATCAGCTCGCCGAACACGAACGCCGGGCCACCAGCAGCGGCGAAGCGGTTCACGTCGGCCTCGCCGTTCGGATAGACGCGGGCCAGCAGCGGAATCAGCTGCGACAGTTCGTCGAAATCGTCCCAGGTCAGCACGATGCCGGCGGCGCGGGCCACGGCAATCCAGTGGATGGTGTGGTTGGTCGAACCGCCGGTGGCCATCAGCGCGATGACCGCGTTGATGATCGCGCGCTCGTCGATGATGCGGCCCAGCGGGCGGAAATCATCGCCCAGCGCGGTGATGTCCAGCGCACGCTCGGTGGCTTCGCGGGTCAGCGCATCGCGCAGCGGCGTATCCGGGTTGACGAAGGAGGCGCCCGGCAGCTGCACGCCCATCGCTTCCAGCAGCACCTGGTTGGAATTGGCGGTGCCGTAGAAGGTGCAGGTGCCGACGCCATGGTACGAGGCAGACTCGGCTTCCAGCAGTTCCTCGCGGGTGGCTTCGCCGGCCGCGTAGCGCTCGCGCACTTCGGCCTTCTGCTTGTTGGGAATGCCCGGGGTCATCGGGCCGGCCGGCACGAACACCGCCGGCAGGTGGCCGAACGCCAGTGCGCCGATCAGCAGGCCCGGCACGATCTTGTCGCACACGCCGAGGTGGATGGTGGTGTCGAACATGTCGTGGCTGAGGCCGATGGCCGTGGCCTGCGCGATCACATCACGCGAGAACAGTGACAGTTCCATGCCGCCGCGGCCCTGGGTCACGCCGTCGCACATCGCCGGCACCGCGCCGGCCACCTGGGCGGTGGCGCCGAGTTCGCGGGCGACCGCACGGATCTGCTCCGGGTAGGTCTCGAACGGCTGGTGCGCCGACAGCATGTCGTTGTAGGCGGTGATGATGCCCAGGTTCGGGGTCACGCCGCCGCGCAGCCGGCTCTTGTCGGTGGTGCCACAGGCGGCGAAGCCGTGGGCGAGGTTGCCGCAGCTCAGGCGGCTGCGGAACGGGCCATCGCGCAGGGCGGCGTCGATCGCGGCCAGGTAGGCGGCGCGCGAAGCAGCGCTGCGGGCGATGATGCGATCGGTGATGGCTTGCAGTTGCGGATGGAGGCTCATTGGCTACCAGCGTTCAAGGTGGCGAGAGGCTGGCGGCGGCGGGCGCCGCCGCCGACGTCAATCAGCCCAGTGCACGCGCAGGCGCGCGCCGTCCAGGTTGATTGCATTGAGGATCGGGTACAGCTGTGCGTCGTTGCTGTCCAGCGCCTGGCGCAGCACCTGCAGCTTCTGCTTGCCGCGCAGCAGCAGCAGGCGCTGGCGGCACTGGCCCAGGCCACGCGGGGTCAGGGTGATGCGCAGCGGCCACTGGTTGGCGCCAGGGCAGCCGGTGGCATCCAGCGCGGCATAGGGCAGGGTGCTTTCCAGGGCGCGGGCCAGGTCCTTCGAACCCGGGAACAGCGAGGCGGTGTGGCCATCGTTGCCCATGCCCAGGGCGACCACGCTCGGCGCCTGGCTGTGCTGGGCCTGCAGGTTGGCGGTGTACACGCATTCGGCCAGCGGCTTGCCGACGCGCACCAGCGGATCGAAGTGCGCCCCTTCGGCACGCTTGAGCAGATGCTCGCGCACCAGCCAGGCATTGCTGTCACGATCCTGCGGCGAGAGCCAGCGCTCATCGGCCAGGCTCACTTCCACCCGGTCCCAATGTACGTCCAGCTCGGCCAGCGCCTGGTACACCGGCGCCGGCGTGGTCCCGCCGGAGAGCAGGATGCGGGCGCGGCCGACTTCGTTGATGTCGTGGTTGATGGCCTGGGCCATTTCGGCGGCCACGGCTTCGATCCAGCCATCGGCATCGCCGTGGCTGATGAAGTCGATGCGGTCGTCGTGGAAGGTCGGGCTCATGCGGCAACTCCTGTAGCGTCACGTTCGGCGTCGGCGGCATAGGCGGCGGCGCCCAGCAGCCCGGGGCAGGGGTGCATGATCGCCAGCGACGGCACCCGCGCCATGATCGAAGAGAACCGGCCCTTGTGTTCGAAGCGCTGGCGGAAACCGGAATGCTGCAGCGAATCGAGCATCTTCGGCACCAGGCCACCGGTCAGGAACACGCCGTCCCACGCGCCCTGCACCAGCACCAGGTCACCTGCGATGGCACCGAACACGGCGCAGAACACGTCCACCGTGCGCATCGCCTGCGGGTCACCCAGCGCGGCACGCGCGGTGACGTCGGCCGGCTGCAGCTGGCCCGGATCGAAACCGGCCATCTCGCACACGGCGCGATGGATGTTGACCAGGCCGGGGCCGCAGATCAGGCGTTCGTTGGAGACGCGGCCGAACTGCTCGGACAGGATCTCCAGGATGCGGATCTCCTCCGGCGTGCCCGGCGGGAAGCTGACGTGGCCGCCTTCGGTTTCCAGTGGATAGCTGCGGCCGTGGCGCACGATCAGGCCGCCGACACCGAGGCCGGTGCCCGGACCGATCACGCCGTAGTTGCGCGATTCGCCCGGTGCGGCCGGGGTCCAGTGCGCGCCGCCGATCTGGATCACGTCATGCGGCTGCAGCAGGGCCACGGCCATCGCCTGTGCGGCGAAGTCGTTGATCAGGTGCAGTTCGTCGAAGCCGAGCATGGTCGCGGTGCGGCTGCGCGAGATCACCCACGGGTGGTTGGTGATACGTGCTTCGTCACCGTCCACGCGGCCGGCCACCGCGAACACGCCGCGGCGCGCAGTGGCGCCGGCCTGTTCCAGGTAGTGGCGTGCGGCATCACCCAGCGAGGGGAACTCAGCCACCGCGTATTCGCGGATGCTGTCCTTCTGCAGGGGCGCGTCCAGCGAGGTGTCGGCGAGGGCGAAGCGGGCGTTGGTGCCGCCGATGTCGGCGACCAGCACGGGCTGGCTGCCGACACTCATGCCGATGCTCCGCTGTCCGGGGCGTCAACGCCCTGCGGCAGGAAGTCGGTGGCGTTGTCCGGGCCCCACTGGCCGGCCGGGTAGGGTTCCAGCGGCAGGTTGGCGGCCTTCCAGGCATCGGCCACGCTGTCGATCCAGGCCCAGGCCGCGCGCACTTCGTCGTCGCGCACGAACAGGGTGTGGTTGCCGTTGAAGGCATCCAGGAACAGGCGCTCGTAGGCGATGCGGCGGTGCAGGCCGGTCGGCACGGACAGTTCCAGTTCCAGCGGGTGCAGTTCCAGCGCGCCCCATTCCGGGCCGGCCAGGCTGCTCATCAGGCCCAGTTCGATGTTTTCCTGCGGCTGCAGCTGGAACACCAGGCGGTTCGGCGCGGCCTGCGCACGCTGCGGGCGCTCGAACAGCCAGTGGGTGACCGGCTTCAGCGTGACCACCACGCGGGTGGTGCGCTCGGGCAGGCGCTTGCCGGTGACCAGGTGGAACGGCACGCCGCTCCAGCGCCAGTTGTCGATGTGCGCGGTGACGCCGGCGAAGGTTTCCACGTCGCTGCCTTCCGGCGGCTGGTAGGCCTGGGCCGGCTGGCCGTTGATGCTGCCGGCGGTGTAGCGGCCGCGGATGCTGTCACGCGCTGCGTGCTTGGCATCGAGCGGGCGCAGGGCGCGCAGCACCTTGACCTTCTCGTCGCGGATGCGGTCGGCTTCCAGCGACGCCGGCGGTTCCATCGCCACCATGCACAGCAGCTGCAGGATATGGCTCTGCACCATGTCGCGCAGCGCGCCGGAGCGGGCGTAGTAGGCATCGCGGCCGTCCACGCCTTCGCTCTCGGCCACCAGGATGTGCACCGATTCGATGTAGTTGCGGTTCCACACCGCTTCCAGCAGCGTGTTGCCGAAGCGCAGGGCGATCAGGTTCTGCACCGCCGCCTTGCCCAGGTAATGGTCCAGGCGGAACACGCGGTCTTCGTCGATCCACTGGCCGATGGTGGAGATGATCTCCTCGGCGCTTTCGCTGTCGCTGCCGATCGGCTTTTCCAGCATCAGGCGCGACGGTGCTGCCAGGGCGCCGCCCTTGGCCAGGCCTTCGCAGGTGGAGATGTACAGGCCCGGCGGGATGGCCAGGTAGCTGACGCAGCGGCGGTCGACCAGGTCGGACACCGCGGCGGCGACCGAGTCGACGTCGCGCAGGTCCACCGAGCGGTAGTCGATGCGGCGCAGCAGGGAGGCGATGTCCTCCTGGCTGGCCATCGGCATGGCCTGCTGCAGGCGCGGCCGCAGGATGTCATGGAAGGCTTCGGTGTCATGGCCGGACAGGGCCAGCGCACGGATGCGGAAGTCCTCCGGCAGCAGGCCGTCGCCAAGCAGGCGCAGCAGCGAAGGGAACAGGTAGCGCTGGGCCAGATCACCTGTGGCACCAAACAGGAAGAGGGTGTCGTGCATCGCTCGAGTTTCAGATCCGGGTGACATCGTTGTCAATCGCTTCATGGCTGGGTTCAGGGGACATCCGCGCTACTGTCTGTCCGAGGCTCGCTGGGGGCGGATTTCCGGCGAACCGGAAGACCGTTCCATGCGTAACCACTACGACGATGACCTTTCGTCTGGTCGTCGAAGCAGATCGGCGCGCACCGACGTTCGGATAGTGCCACGTGAAAACGTTTACATGGCAGAATGGGCAACTGTATTCGATTGCAGTGGTCGCCGTCATGCGGCAGCTGCGCAATCATCACTGCCATCGGGAGGGCCGAGGCAGTCCCCAATGACAGCCCGGGCGTCGGGCGGACTGGATAGATTGATATGGCAAAAGTGCAGTTGCAGGGTGTGCGCAAGGTCTACGACAACGGCCAGGTCGCGGTGAAGGACGCCACCTTCGAGGTCGCCGATGGCGAGCTCATGGTGCTGGTCGGACCGTCCGGCTGTGGCAAGTCGACCCTGCTGCGGATGGTGGCCGGCCTCGAGGAGATCAGTGGCGGCACGCTGACCATCGGCGACCGGGTGGTCAACGATGTGGCGCCGAAGGACCGCGACATCGCCATGGTGTTCCAGAGTTATGCGCTGTACCCGCACATGACCGTGGCCGAGAACCTGGCCTTCGGCCTGAAGCTGCGTGGCCATGACAAGGCGACCATCGACAAGCGCATCGCCGAGGCGGCGCAGACGCTGGGCCTGACCGAGATGATGGACAAGCTGCCCAAGGCGATGTCCGGCGGCCAGCGCCAGCGCGTGGCCCTGGGCCGTGCGCTGGTGCGCGAACCGGCGGTGTTCCTGCTGGACGAGCCGCTGTCCAACCTGGATGCCAAGCTTCGCCACAGCGTGCGTACCGAGATCGCACAGCTGCACCGCAAGCTGGGCACCACCATGATCTACGTGACGCATGACCAGGTGGAAGCAATGACCCTGGGCCAGCGCATCGTGGTGCTGAAGGACGGCATCATCCAGCAGATCGACACGCCGATGGCGCTGTATGACCGCCCTGCGAACCTGTTCGTGGCCGGCTTCCTCGGCAGCCCCGCGATGAACGTGCTGCGCGGCACGCTGCAGGGCGATGCTGCAGGCGTGTCGGTGCTCGACGGCGAATGGCGCGCGCCGCTGGGCCAGGCCACCATCGACCCGGCGTGGCTGCAGAAGCCGATTGCCGTGGGCGTGCGTCCGGAGCACCTGCAACCGGCGGGTGCCGACGATACGCATGCGTTCACCGCACGCATCGAGGGTATCGAGCCGGTCGGCAACGAGATCTTCGTCAACATGAGCAGCGGCAAGCATGCCCTGACCATGCGCGTGGCGCCGCAGGCGCTGCCGGGCGTGGGCGAGGACATCCGCGTGGCGATCCACCCGCAGGGCCTGCATTTCTTCAATGCCGAAACCGGCGAGCGCCTGTAAGGGGCGGTAGCGCCGGGCCATGCCCGGCGTCATTAAAGGTGTGCGGACCAACGGTCCGCACCCACCAGGTCCGCACCCACCCGATTTTGTAGAGCCGAGCCCACGCTCGGCTGCGGACCTCAGCGCGCCAGGCCGTCCAGCAGCGGCATGCGCTGCGCGGCCACGCCGCCCACCTGCAGTTCGGCATCGCTGGTTTCCAGCGGCAGCACGGCCAGGGCCAGGTCGCCGGCCACGCTGGCAATGCTGCCCAGCGCCGCACCGTCCTGCTGCACGCCATCGCCGGCCTGTGCCGGGGCGGCGGTATGCAGCAGCTGTACCGCACGCTTGGCCTTGCCGAGGAAATGGGTGCGGGCCACGATTTCCTGGCCCGGGTAGCAGCCCTTCTTCACGCTGTAGCCGTTCAGCCGGTCCAGGCCCAACTGCTGCGGCGTCCACACTTCGCGCTGGCTCTCATCCAAGCGGGGCAGGCCGAAGCGCAGGTCGGCCTGGCGCCAGGCCAGCGCGAACGCGGCTTCTTCGGCCTCGCTGCCGACCGCAAATCCCTCAGCCGGACCAATGCGCAGGGTGCGCGGCAGGGTATCGCTGCCCAGGTCCAGCTCCCAGCCCGCCTCGCCACCTCTGGCAATCGCCGCGCCACTGGCCGCTTCCGGCGCAGTGAAGGCGCCGGCCACGGCCAGATCCGCGTGCACCTGCAGCTTCACCTTGCGGCGGAACACGAAACGCTGCAGTTGCGACGCAATCGCATCTGCATCGCCATCGGCCAGCACCAGCATCACGTGATCCTCGGCCAGCCGCAGCAGCTGGAACACCGCCAGGGTGCGGCCCTTGGCGCTCAGCCACGCGCTCCATTGCCAGTGCTGCAAAGGCAGGGCGGTGACGTCGCTGCTGAACTGGGCATGGGCGAAAACGGCTGCATCCACGCCCTGCAGGCTCAGCAACTGGTGGCCGGGCAGGCGCGGATATGCGGCGAAAGCAGGGGGAAGGTTGTCAGGCACGTGAACGAGGTCTAAAATTTGTGCGTTGCGAGACCGAACATGATAGGCCAAACAACCCCCACTCCCGACGACGAAACTGAAGCCCCGCTGGTTCCCGCGGCACCTGTGCCCGTGGAAAAACCAGAGGCGGAAGAGGAATTCGGCGGCCGCGGCGGACTTGATCCGGTGCGGTATGGCGATTGGGAGAAAAACGGACGCTGCATCGATTTCTGATCAGCATTGAGCCAACGCGGCATCGTGCCGCCCAGCCGAGACAACGAGCCCAGCGAAATGGCGACCAGACAACGCCCCCTATCCCCGCACCTCCAGGTGTATCGCTGGCAGATTCAGATGGCCACCTCGATCCTGCATCGAGCCACTGGCGTCTTTCTGTCCGTGGGTGCCCTCATCATCGCTGCCGGCCTGCTGGCCCTGATGATGGGCCCCGATTCGTGGAACTGCTTCACCGGCCATGCCGGGGCCTGGTATGGCCGCGTGTTCCTGTTTGCGTGGACATGGTCGTTCGCCTATCACCTGTGCAATGGCATCCGCCACGTCGTGCAGGACTTCGCCGTTGGTTTCAGCATCCCGGCCTTCGTCCGCAGCAGCTGGATCTCGGTCTTCGGCAGCCTGGTGATCACCGCGCTGGTCTGGGCCTACGTGTTGTTCGGAGGTGCCGCATGAGCAAGTTCCGTACCCCGCTGAAGAACGTGCGCGGCCTTGGTTCGGCCAAGACCGGCACCGAGCACTTCGTGCACCAGCGCCTGACCGCCGCCGCCCTGGTGGTGCTGGGCCTGTGGTTCCTGGTGTTCGTGGTGCGCATGGCCGGCGCCGATTACGCCACGGCCGTGGCCACCATCGCCAAGCCGTGGAATGCCGTGCCGCTGATCGGCCTGCTGATCACCATGTTCTGGCACGCACAGCTCGGCATGCAGGTCGTGCTGGAAGATTACATCCACGAATCGCTGCTGGCCCTGGTGCTGCAGACCGCGGTGAAGTTCGTCGCCGTGCTCGGCATGATCGTCAGTGTGTTTGCGGTGGGCCGCATCGCCCTCGGCGTTGCCTGAGCCCAGGCACCAAGACAGGAATCCAGACTAGATGTCCGCTTACAAGATCACCGAACACAAGTACGACATGGTCGTGGTGGGCGCCGGCGGCGCCGGCCTGCGCGCCACGTTCGGCCTTGCCGCCAAGGGCCTGCAGACCGTGTGCCTGACCAAGGTCTTCCCGACCCGTTCGCACACCGTCGCTGCCCAGGGCGGTATTTCCGCCGCGCTCGCCAACATGGGCGAAGACGATTGGCGCTACCACTTCTACGACACCATCAAGGGCTCGGACTGGCTGGGCGACCAGGACGCCATCGAGTACATGTGCCGTGAGGCCATCCCGGCCATCATCGAGCTCGAGCACTACGGCGTGCCGTTCAGCCGCACCGCCGAAGGCAAGATCTACCAGCGCCCGTTCGGCGGCATGACCACCAAGTACGGCGAAGGCCCGGCGGCGCAGCGTACCTGCGCGGCGGCCGACCGTACCGGTCACGCCATGCTGCACACCCTGTACCAGCAGTCGCTCAAGCACGACGCGCGCTTCATGATCGAGTACTTCGCACTCGACCTGATCTTCGATGACGAAGGCGTGTGCCGTGGCGTGCTGGCCCTGGACATGTCCGACGGCACGCTGCACCTGTTCCGCGCCCAGGGCGTGGTGCTGGCCACCGGCGGCTACGGCCGTGCGTACTTCAGCGCCACCTCGGCGCACACCTGCACCGGCGACGGTGGCGGCCTGGCCATGCGCGCCGGCATCGCCATGCAGGACATGGAGTTCGTGCAGTTCCACCCGACCGGCATCTACGGCGCCGGCTGCCTGATCACCGAGGGTGTCCGCGGTGAAGGCGGCATCCTGCGCAACAGCAGCGGCGAGCGCTTCATGGAGCGCTACGCACCGCACTACAAGGATCTGGCCTCGCGTGACGTGGTGGCCCGTTCGATGACCATCGAGATCCGCGAAGGCCGCGGCGTCGGCGAGCACAAGGATCACATCCTGCTCGACCTGACCCACCTCGGCCCGGGCGTGATCGACGAGAAGCTGCCGGGCATCGCCGAGAGCGCCCGCATCTTCGCCGGCGTCGACGTGCACAAGCAGCCGATCCCGGTCATTCCGACCGTGCACTACAACATGGGCGGCATCCCGACCAACTTCCACGGCGAAGTCGTGCGCAAGGATGGCGACAACCCCGATGCCGTGGTGCCGGGCCTGTACGCCATCGGCGAAGCGGCCTGCGTGTCCGTGCACGGCGCCAACCGCCTGGGCTCGAACTCGCTGCTCGACCTGGTGGTGTTCGGTCGTGCGGTGGCCAACCGCTGCGCCGAAACCATCAAGCCGGGCGCTGCGCACAAGCCGCTGCCGGCCGATGCCTGCGACAAGGCGCTGGGCCTGCTGGACAAGCTGCGCCATGCCAATGGCGATACGCCGACCTCGGTCATCCGTGACAACATGCAGCGCACGATGCAGGCCGATGCCGCCGTCTTCCGTACCAGCCAGACGCTGAAGGAAGGCTGCGAGAAGATGGCCAAGGTGTTCGATTCGTTCCAGGACGTGAAGGTCAGCGACCGTTCGCTGGTCTGGAACTCGGACCTGATCGAGACCTACGAGCTGAACAACCTGCTGCTGAACGCGGTGGCGACGATCAACTCGGCGGAACAGCGCAAGGAAAGCCGTGGTGCGCACGCGCACGAGGACTTCCCGGACCGCGACGACGTCAACTGGCACAAGCACACGCTGGTCACCGTCGACGAGAAGGGCAAGTGCAGCTTCGACTACCGTCCGGTGCACATGTACACGCTGACCGACGAGGTCGACGTGGTGCCGCCGAAGCCGCGCGTGTACTGATCGCGACCCCCGCCTACCATGCAATCCGCGCCTTGATGGCGCGGGCCGCCTGAGCCAACGAGAGCAGCCATGGCCGAGTTTTCACTCCCCAAGAATTCCAAGGTCACGAAGGGCCAGCACTTCCCCGCCAAGAGCGGTGGCAAGAACCTGCGCACCTTCAAGATCTACCGCTGGAGTCCGGACGACGACAGCAATCCGCGCACCGATACCTATGAGATCGATCTGGACGCCTGCGGCCCGATGGTCCTGGACGCGCTGATCAAGATCAAGAACGAGATCGATCCGACTCTGACCTTCCGTCGCTCCTGCCGCGAAGGTATCTGCGGTTCGTGCGCGATGAACATCGACGGCACCAACACCCTGGCCTGCACCCGCGCCATCGCGGACTGCGGCAAGAAGGAAGTGCCGATCTACCCGCTGCCGCACATGAGCGTGGTCAAGGACCTGGTTCCGGACCTGACCCACTTCTACGCGCAGTACGCGTCGATCAAGCCGTGGATCCGCACCCAGACCCCGGCACCGCCGGACCGCGAGCGCCTGCAGTCGCCGGAAGACCGCAAGAAGCTCGACGGCCTGTACGAGTGCATCCTGTGCGCCTGCTGCTCGACCAGCTGCCCGAGCTACTGGTGGAACGGCGAGCGTTACCTGGGTCCGGCGATCCTGCTGCAGGCCTACCGCTGGATCATCGACTCGCGCGATGAGGACACCGGTGCGCGCCTGGACGATCTGGAAGATCCGTTCAAGCTGTACCGCTGCCACACCATCATGAACTGTGCCCGGACCTGCCCGAAGGGCCTGAACCCGGCGCTGGCGATCGCCGAGATCAAGAAGCTGATGATGGAACGCCGCGCCTGATACGGCGCCGCGTTGTTGCATGACCCCAGTAGAGCCACGCCATGCGTGGCTTTGCTGTATCTGGAGAAACACGATGGACGAAGACACCCTGCTGAAGAAGCTGCGCTGGCGCTGCCGCCGCGGCATGCGCGAGCTGGACCAGCTGTTCGGGCGCTACCTGGACAGCGAATGGAGCACTGCGCCGACCGAAGAGCGCGAGGTTTTCCTGTTCCTGCTCGAGTGCGAGGACGATAAGTTGTGGCGCTGGTTCATGGGCTACGAGGCCTGCCCGCATGCCCACGCCATCCCCCTCATGCAGAAGATCCTCGCCCTCAAGGCTTGAGTGGCGACCCTCGCGGCTGCAGGCCGGCGCCCAGGCGCTGGTGCTGCTGGCCGCGCCCTGGCTGCTGCGCGCCTCGGCCCTTCCCGAAGACCGGTACTGGCCGGTACTTGCCGGCGTCTGGCTGCTGGGCCTGATCCAGCTGGGCTGGCGGCTGCGCCGGCCGGTGCGCCGGCTCGAACTACCGGCACTGCCAGCACCGCTGCGGCTGGATGGGGCCGATCTCGAGGTGCCGCGGCTGGTGGTGCGTGGCCCCTGGCTGCTGCTGCACTGGCGCTGCGAAGGGCGGCGCGGGCGCCTGCTGTTCTGGCCGGACGTGCTCGCCCACCGGCAGCGACGTGAACTGCGACTGGCCGTATCCGCACGCAGCGTTTCACGTCGACCCCGTACGATGGCACCATAGACTGAATCGACTGGCGTGCCTGCATGTTCAAACCCATCCCCGTGGCCATTGGCCTGCGCTATCTGCGCGCCAAGCGCCGCAACGGCTTCATCTCCTTCATCTCGATGGCATCGATCCTGGGCATCGCGCTCGGCGTCACGGTGCTGATCACCACCCTGGCGGTGATGAGCGGTTTCCAGAAGGAAATCCGCAGCCGCCTGCTGCAGATGACCGCGCATACCACCATCAGCCGCGATGGCGAGCCCATGCCCGACTGGATGCGCGTGGTCGACGTGGCCAACAAGGACCCGCGCGTGGCCGGTGCTGCGCCGTACATCGAGATCCAGTCGATGATCAGCGGCCCGCGCGTGCAGGGCGCGATCATCCAGGGCATCGACCCGGCGCTGGAGCCGAAGGTGTCGGTGATCGACAAGAAGATCACCAAGGGCAGCTATGACAGCCTCAAGCCGGGCAGCTTCAACGTGCTGCTGGGCAAGGAGCTGGCCATGTGGCTGGGCGTGGACGTGGGCGACCAGGTGCTGGTGACCTTTGCCGAAGTGCAGGGCACGCCGGCCGGCGCGGTGCCACGGATGAAACGCTTTACGGTCAGCGGCCTGTTCGAGGCCGGCTACAACGAGGTCGACCGCGGCGTCGGCTTCGCCAACATGAAAGACCTCGAGCGCGTGCTGCGCTCGGACGGCGCCACCGGCGTGCGCCTGAAACTGCATGACATGGACCGCTCGCTGGAAGTGGGCGTGGACCTGGCGCAGAACCTCGGCGGCGCGTACCGCGTGAGCGACTGGACCCAGCAGAACGCCAACCTCTACCACTCGCTGCGCATGGAGAAGGTGGTGATGGGCATCCTGCTGTCGCTGATCATCGCGATGGGCGCCTTCAACCTGGTCTCATCGCAGGTGATGCTGGTGACCGACAAGCAGGCCGACATTGCCATCCTGCGCACGCTGGGCCTCACCCCGGGCGGGGTGATGCAGGTGTTCATGGTGCAGGGCTCGCTGATCGGCATCTTCGGCACGCTGGCCGGCCTGATCGGCGGCATCACCCTGACCTTGAACCTGGAGCGCATCCTCGGCGCCATCGAGTCGCTGTTCAACGTCAAGCTGCTGCCGGAGGACGTGTACTACATCACCGGCCTGCCTACCGACATGCAGCCCCGCGACATCGTCGTCATCACCCTGGTTGCCTTGTTGATGAGCTTCCTGGCCACCCTGTATCCCGCCTGGCGGGCAGCACGCACCCAGCCGGCGGAGGCCCTGCGCTATGAATAAGGTCTTCAATCGCGGCGATGAAGTGATCCGTGCCGAGACGCTGGCCAAGACCTACGCCGAAGGCCGCATGCAGACCCCGGTGTTCGACGGCCTCGACCTGAAGGTCACGGCCGGCGAGACGGTGGCGATCATTGGCGCCTCCGGTGCCGGCAAGAGCACCCTGCTGCACCTGCTGGGCGGCCTGGACGTGCCGACCGCGGGCGAGGTGTACGTCACCGGCCAGCGCATGTCGGCACTGTCGGACACCGAGCGCGGCTTGCTGCGCAACCAGGCGCTGGGGTTCGTCTACCAGTTCCACCACCTGCTGCCGGAATTCACCGCGCTGGAAAACGTGATGATGCCGGTGATGTTGGCCGGTACCGGCGTGCCGGAGGCCAGCCAGCGGGCGACCGCGCTGCTGGAAGCGGTCGGCCTGGGCCATCGCCTGGATCACAAGCCGGGCGAGCTGTCCGGAGGCGAGCGCCAGCGTGCCGCCGTGGCGCGTGCGCTGGTCAACCACCCGGCCTGCGTGCTTGGCGATGAGCCGACCGGCAACCTGGATGACCGCACCGCCGCCACCGTGTTCGAGCTGATGCTGGAACTCAACCGTGCGCGGCATACCAGCCTGGTGCTGGTGACCCATGACCGCAGCCTGGCGCGCCGCCTGGATCGCGTCCTGGAACTGCGCGAAGGGCGGCTGCACGCCCTGGCCCACGCCGACGTCTGAGGCGCCGGATCCCGGCGGGTATCGCCGACCGGCGGCTGAATCGGGCCGCCGGCCGTTGCGCCGGCGTTGCCCGGCCGGGCGCATGATGTGCGCAGTTCCCCGCTGGAGATCGCCATGAAAACCCCGTTGCTGATCGCCGGCCTGTGCCTGGCCCTGGCCGGCTGTGCCACCACTGGCCTGACCAGTGCCGACCGGCTGGAGCTGTACCGGGCACACGCCGGCCCGCCGCAGAAGGACATGCAGTTCTTCGGCACGCTCAATGGTTGGACCGAGCTGGGCGACAGCGCGCTGGCGGTGTGGACCCGGCCCAGCGAAGCCTACCTGCTGGAGCTGGCCGGGCCGTGCACGGATCTGTCCAGTGCACCCGCCATCGGCCTGACCAGCCGGATGGGGCGCGTCAGCGCGCCCTTCGACAAGGTGCTAGTGCGCGACCCGACGGGCGGCCCGCGCGTGCCGTGTTTCATCAAAACGATCCGCAAGCTGGATGTGAAATCGCTGCGCGCAGAGGAAAAGGAAATGCGGCAGGCGCAGGTGCAGGAGCGCGAGGAATCCGCGAACTGATCGGGTAGCGGGGGGGGGGGGGGGGGGGGGGGGGGGGGGGGGGGGGGGGGGGGG
>NZ_JACVTT010000103.1:0-15503 GCF_016624665.1 Stenotrophomonas sp. S39
ATTTTTTTCTATTTTCCCCCCCCCCCCCCCCCCCCCCCCGGGGGGCCCCACCCACCTTCAGCAGCAGGTTCCGGCGTCCCCTGCCACCGGACCCACCCCGCCAACCCTCAGGAAACCCAGCTTTTGACGTTGATGTTGACGTTGATTCTGCAGGTGCAGGGCTGCAAGCCCTGCCGACCCCCCCCCTCAACCCTTACTGGAGCAGCGAGCGCAGCATCCAGGCGTATTTCTCGTGGGTCTGCAGGCGCTGGGTCATCAGATCCTCGGTCGGGGCGTCGTCGGCGTCGTCCGCCACATCCAGCACTTCACGCGCCGTACGGCAGACCGCTTCGTTGGCGACCACCAACTGGCGTACCATTTCCCGCCAGTCCGCACTGTCGGTCAGGCCCGGCTCCTCGGCGATCGAGGTCAGCGCAGCAAATTCCCGGTAGGAGCCCGGGGCATTGAAACCCAGCGCACGGATACGCTCGGCCACGTCGTCCAGCGCCGCCCACTGCTCGGTGTACTGCGTCTCGAACATCGTGTGCAGCGAGTTGAACATCGAACCGGTCACGTTCCAGTGGAAGTTGTGGGTCTTCAGGTAGAGCGTGAACGCGTCAGCCTGGAACCGCGACAGACCGTCGGCGATCTTCTTGCGGTTGCCCTGGGTGATCCCGATATCGATGTTGGGTGCCGACGGTGCCGCCGCTGCAAGCTTCTGCTTGCCGGTCTTGGGCTTGGTCGTGCTCTTGGTCTTCGCCATGGGGTTCCTCCTTGTGGAATCGTTGGCCTTCACAGTAAATCAGTCTCGATGACTGGTCGCTTTCAAAGTTTTGAACGAACCGATTGATGAACGCTATCGATAAAAATCCGCCGCCCCGCCTGCGCCAACAGCGCGCCGCCATTGACGGCGCCATGAGCCGCGACCGGGGCCGTTTGCTGGGAATGCTCTCGCGTTGCCAGGCCAAGCCGCAGGATGCGGCGCTGGCCGCTACCTTCGAGCAGGCCTTGCAGGCGTCGGTGCAGCGCCGGCACGTACGGGCGCAACAGCAGCCGGCCATTACTCTGGACCCGCAGCTGCCGATTGCGCGTGAAGCCGAGGCGATCATCGGCCTGATCCGCGACCACCAGGTGGTGGTGATTGCCGGCGAAACCGGCTCGGGCAAGACCACCCAGCTGCCCAAGCTGTGCCTGGCCGCGGGCCGGGGCCAGGCCGGCATGATCGGCTGCACCCAGCCGCGACGGATTGCCGCACGTGCGGTGGCCAGCCGCGTGGCGCAGGAACTGCAGAGCGAACTGGGCCAGCTGGTCGGCTACCAGGTGCGCTTCAACGACAAGGTCAGCGAAGACAGCCGCATCAAGTTCATGACCGACGGCATCCTGCTGGCGGAAATCGCCAGTGACCGCTGGCTGTCGAACTACGACACGATCATCGTCGACGAGGCGCACGAACGCAGCCTCAACATCGACTTCCTGCTGGGCTACCTGAAGCAGCTGCTGCGCAAGCGCCCGGACCTGAAGCTGATCGTCACCTCGGCCACCATCGACACCGAACGCTTCGCCCAGCATTTCGACAATGCGCCGGTGATCAGCGTGGAAGGCCGCACCTTCCCGGTGGAAGTGCGCTACCGCGCGCTGGAAGGCGAGGGCGAAGACCAGGGCGAGCGCACCGTCAACGATGCCATCGTGTCGGCCATCGACGAGATCACCCGCCTGGATTCGCGCGGCGACGTGCTGATCTTCCTGCCCGGCGAACGCGAGATCCGCGACGCGCACCAGTCGCTGGAGCGGCGCAAGTACCGCAACACCGAGGTGCTGCCGCTGTACGCGCGGTTGTCCAACCAGGACCAGGACCGGGTGTTCAACCCCGGCCCGAACCGGCGCATCGTGCTGGCCACGAATGTGGCGGAAACCTCGCTGACGGTGCCGCGCATCCGGTACGTGGTCGACCCGGGCTTTGCCCGCGTCAAGCGCTACAGCCCGCGCAACAAGCTGGACCGCCTGCACATCGAGCCGATCTCGCAGGCCAGCGCCAACCAGCGCAAGGGCCGCTGCGGGCGTATCGCCGAAGGCATCTGCTACCGCCTGTACGGCGAGGCTGATTTCCAGGCGCGGCCGGAGTTCACCGATCCGGAAATCCGCCGCTCCAGCCTGGCCGGGGTGATCCTGCGCATGCTGCAGCTGGGCCTGGGCCGCATCGAGGATTTCCCGTTCCTGGAAGCGCCGGACGAACGTGCGGTGGCCGACGGTTGGCAGCAACTGACCGAGCTGGGCGCGATCGATGCCGAGCGGCGCATGACCACCATCGGCAAGCAGATGGCACGCCTGCCGGTGGACGTGAAGCTGGCGCGCATGCTGGTGGCCGCGCAGGCCGCCGGCTGCCTGCGGCCGATGCTGGTGATCGCCTCGTTCCTGGGCATCCAGGACCCGCGCGAGCGCCCGCCCGAAGCCCGCGGTGCGGCCGACAGCGCGCATGCGCAGTTCGCCGATGGCCGCTCCGAATTCGTCGGCGTGCTGCGGCTGTGGGATGCCTACCGGCAGGCCCATGAAGACCTGACCCAGTCCAAGCTGCGCGACTGGTGCGGGCGCCACTTCCTCGGTTTCCTGCGCATGCGCGAATGGCGCGAGCTGCACCGCCAGCTGCGCCTGCTCTGCGAAGAACTGGGCTGGAAGGAAGAAACCAGCGATGCCTCGATGGCACCGTTGCTGGCCGGCAGCAGTGCGCCGGCGCCGGCGCGTGACGATGCGGCGGCGGTGAAGGCCACCCGTGGCCAGTTGCACCGCGCCGCGCGCCTGGCCCGCGAAGGCAAGGCCGAAGCCGCGCCGGCCCCGGTGGCCGTGCGTGCACAGAAGGAACAGGCCCCCGCCGGGGGCGGTTTCAGCGAACGCGTGCGTGCGGCCGCCTACCAGACGCTGCACCGCGCACTGGTGGCAGGCCTGCCGACGCAGATCGGCCATCGCACCGAGAAGGGCGATTTCCAGGCCCCGCGCCAGCGCCGCTTCCTGCCGTTCCCGGGCTCGACGCTGTCCAAGCGCCCGCCGCCGTGGCTGCTGGTGGCCAACCTGCTGGATACGCAGAAGGTCTGGGGCATGACCCTGGCCGCGATCGAGCCGGACTGGGTGATCGCCGAGCTGCCGCACCTGCTGCTGCGCAAGCACTTCGACCCGCACTGGTCGCGCGCGCAGGGACAGGTGCTGGCCTCCGAGCAGATCAGCCTGTTCGGCCTGGTGCTGGCACCGAAGAAGCCGGTGCACTACGGCCGCATCGAGCCTGGCGAGGCGCATGACATCTTCGTGCGGCAGGCGCTGGTGACCGGCGAGATCAACACCCGCGCCAGCTTCGTGGCCGACAACCAGAAGGTGCTGGAACTGGCCCGCGAGGAAGAGGCCAAGCTGCGCCGTGCCGGCATCGTCGCCGACGAGGACTGGCAGGCGCGCTGGTACCTGGACCGGGTGCCGCCACAGATCCATTCGGCTGCTGGCCTGGATACCTGGTGGAAAGCACTGCCGCCGGAACAGCGCAGGACGCTGCACTGGTCGCTGGTCGACCTGCTGCCCGGCGAAGGCAGCGAGCAGGAGCGTTACCCCAAGTACCTGCCGCTGGGCCAGGCGCGCCTGCCGCTGCATTACCGCTTCGAGCCGGGCGCCGACGACGACGGCGTGACCCTGGATGTGCCGCTGCACCTGCTCAATGCGCTGGACCCGGTGCAGCTGGGCTGGCTGGCGCCGGGCTTCGTGGCCGACAAGGCCTCGGCGCTGATCCGCAGCCTGCCCAAGGCGATGCGCCGCAACTACGTGCCGGCACCGGATTTCGGCCGCGCCTTCTTCGAGGCGTTCCCGCAGCCCAGCGCCGATGCCATCAGCGGTGAACTGGCGCGCTTCCTGTCACGCGCGACCGGCGCGACGGTGACCGCGCTTGATTTCGAGCCTGGTTCGATCGAGCCGCACCTGCACATGAACCTGCGCCTGCGCGATGAGCACGGCAAGGTGCTGGCGACCTCGCGTGACCTCGATGCGCTGCGTGCGACGTTCGGTGGCCGTGCCGGTGATGCCTTCGCTGCGCGGGCTGGCCGCGAGATGGCGGCCGATGGGCTGCGCACGTTCCCGGCCACGCCGATTCCGCTGCAGGTACCGGGTGAAGCCGGCGTGCCGGCCTATCCGGCGCTGCTGGACGAGGGTGACAGCGTGGCGCTGCGCATCTTCGCCGACCGCCAGCAGGCACAGGAGGCCCATCCGCTGGGCGTGCGCCGTCTGCTGGAGATCGCCCTGGCCGAGAAAGTGAAGCAGGCGCGCAAGCAGCTGCCGGTCGCGCCCAAGACCGGCCTGCTGTATGCGGCCATCGAATCACAGGAACGCCTGCGTGGCGACCTCGTTGATGCGGCGATGAACGCCGTGCTGGCCGAAGGGCTGGAGGACATCCGCGACGCGGCTGCCTTCGAGCAGCGTCGCGACCACGCGGCCAAGGCGCTGTTCGGCGAGGCGATGTCGCGGCTGAAACTGGCCGAGACGATCCTGGCCCTGGTGGCGGAGCTGAAGCCGCTGCTGGAAGCACCGCTGATGGGCTGGGCGCGCGGCAACCTGGATGACATGGAAGCGCAGCTGGTGGGCCTGATCCATCCCGGCTTCCTGCGCGATACGCCGGCCGACGCGTTGGCGCAGTACCCGCGCTACCTCAAGGCGATGATCCTGCGCACTGAACGCGCCAAGCGCGATCCGCCACGCGACCAGGCGCGCATGCTGGAACTGACCCCGTTCCTGGATGCGTTGCGTGAAGGCGATGCGCGGGGCCTGCGTGAGCGCCCGCAATGGCAGGCGCTGCGCTGGGACCTGGAAGAGCTGCGGGTATCGCTGTTCGCGCAGGAACTGGGTGCACGTACTGGCATCTCGGCCAAGAAACTGGCACAGCGGGTGACCGCGCTGCGCCAGGCGTGAATCCTGACCTGTAGAGCCGAGCCCACGCTCGGCTGCCTTTCGATGCATCGCAATCAGCCGAGCGTGGGCTCGGCTCTACAGCAAGGTCACGGTGTTATTTGGTGCGGCGCACCTTGGCCTGGGTGTTCACGCCTTCCACCTTCATGTACCACACGCCCATCATGCCGGGCGAGATGCTGACCTTGGGCGACGTGCGGCGCACGCCGCTCAGGCTGGTGGCGTCGGTCTGTTCCCACACCTGGCCGTTGTCCAGGGTGTAGATGCGGCCCTTGCCGAAGCCGCGGAACTCGCCCTGCAGCACGCCGGTGACCGGTTCATTGCTGCCGAAATCGAAGAACCCACGGTTCTTGACGATCACTTCCTGGCGGCCCTCTTCGCGCGCTTCTTCGCGCACGGCGGCCACGGCCTGGGTGGTGGCCGCTTCGACCTTGCCCTGCAGCCAGTGGTTGAGCGTGGCCAGTTCGGCGGCACTGAGCTTGTCCAGGCCGGCGGCCTTGAATTCCTCGTGGCTCATCTGCGTCTGCAGGTCGCCCTCGACAACACGCTGGGCCAGGGCCGGCAACGCGACGGTGCACAGAACGAAAGCAAGGCAGAGCGGGCGCAACAGGCGCAGGGACATGGCGTTTCTCCAGGATGTGGCCCGAGTGTAGAGCAGCCCACGCCAGGCGGCACCTGCCCTACGGCCCGCGTGGTGTCCGCCACGCTTTCACCGGTCGCGCCTGCTCGTCCATGCGTACGGTCACCACCCGGTGCCGGTGCAGGGTATGCATCACCTGGGCGGGGGCCTGCAGCCGTTCCCGCACTGCCGCGTCGGCCACGTCCGAGCGGCGCAGGCGGCGGTCGGCATCGGCGAAACGGGCACGGTTGTACTCGGCCCAGCCGATGAGCAGCAGCCCGCACAGCAGCGCGATGATCGGCAGCGCGGCGAGGATGAATGGGTCGACCGCGTTGCGCTGCAGGTACAGCCGGTCCCAGCCCGCCTGCAGGCCCAGGACCCAGGCGACCAGCGTGACCAGCGGCACCCACAGCCAGGCGTAGGCCGACCACGCCAGCAGGGTGGCTGCGCGCTGCAGGAAGCGCTTCTGGCGCGCCAGCCGCTCGGGCCGGACGATGACAGGTGGTGGCGTCATGAAACCCCCCGATCCGGGCTGATCCAGCGTGCGCGGCGTTGCTGCCGCCAGGAGAGCAAGGTGCGCGGCAGGGCCACCACCGCGGCGGCCATACCGATGGTCCAGAAAGCGAGCGGATACCAGACGACCCAGTAGAACTGGCGCGCCAGGCCGCGTTCGTAGCGGCGTTCGATCAGCAGGCTGGTGCCGAACTGCAGCAGGCACACCAGGGCCAGCACGACGCCGTGCCAGCGCGGCAGCAGCGTATCCACGTAGAGGGCGCGGGGCAGGGGCATCACCTTGCCGAGCAGCCACAGCAGCACGATGACCAGCATGGTGTAGGCCCAGGCCAGGCTCAGGGCGTATTCCAGCAGTACGCCCCACATCCGCCGCCGCCGCCACGACAGCACCCTGCGCCCGTGCTGCAGCAGGACTTCGACGCCGCCGCGTGCCCAGCGCAGGCGCTGCTGCCACAGGCCGCATACGGTTTCAGGCATCAGCACCCAGCTCAGCGCATTGGGTTCGTAGCGGATGTCCCAGCCATCCAGTTGCAGGCGCCAGGAGATGTCGATGTCTTCGGTGACCATGCGGTCGTTCCAGAAGCCCACCCGATGCAGCGCGGTGCGGCGGAACGCGCAGACGGCACCGGACAGGGTGAACAGCCGGCCGTACACGCGCTGGGCGCGCTTGATCAGGCCGATGATGGCCGAGAACTCGCCCACCTGCATGCGGGCCAGCAGGGTGGTGCGGTTGCGTACGCGCGGGTTGCCGGTGACCGCGCCAACCCGCGGCCCATCGATCAGGTGGCCCACCATCCAGCGCGTGGCATGCGGGTCCAGCAGCACATCGGCATCCACGCAGACCAGGTATTCCGAACGCGCGGCCAGTGCACCGATGCGCAGCGCATTGGCCTTGCCCTGGTTCTGTTCCAGGTGCACCACGCGCAGGTTCGGATACTGCGGCAGCAGGCTCTCCAGCAAGGTGGCGCTGTCATCGCTGCTGCCATCGTTGATGGCGATGATTTCCAGCCGCGGGTAGACCTGGGCAGCGATGGCGTGGATCGTGTCTGCGATGTGCCGCGCCTCGTTGAAGCAGGGCACCAGCACGCTGACCGGCGGCTCACTGTGCAGTGGCGGGGGCGCGTCAGGGAGCGGCGCACCACGTTCGCGGCGCAGGTAGTAGTAGATGCCGCCGACCATCCAGAAAAAGGCCATCACGACCGGATAGAAGAAGGCAAAGTTGAACAGCAGCGTGACGAGTGAAACGTTTTCCATCCACGACATCGGCACTCCCCGCAGGCACGCTGCGGCACACCACCGCAGCGGACTCGACCATGCCCAGCGGTTTGTAAACCGAGCGTGGTTGTCTGAACCATCCAGTCAGGAAGCAGGGTGCCGCGCCCGCCGCCATAGGCCTGCGCCGGCATGAACACATGAGCGTCGATGAAGGCGCTGGCGATTGTTCCTGAACGGGCGGAGCGTTACCGTAGAGGCCTCTGTCTTTGATGTCCGATGCTGTGAACCGCGCGTCTGCCCCCGGCCTGGAAGCCTTGTTGAACCGTCCCTCGGCAGCGGTGCTGCCCGCGCCGCTGCGCGAAGCCCTGCTGCAGTGGTGGGACGCTGCCGATACCTCGCACGAGATGCGTGGCAGCAGCCTGTCGATACTGGCCGATACGCTGGACGCACTGGCCCTGCTGTCGGCCGACGAAGGCGCGGTGCTGGCCGCCCTGCTGTTCGACCTGCCGGGCCTGCGCGCGCACCTGGACGCGCTGCCGCTGGGCAGCCACAAGGCCGCGGTGGCCGGCCTGCTGGACGGCCAGGACGCGGCTGATCCGGTCTGGGCACTGCATGCCGGCCGCGAAGCCGGGCGCAACAGCGAAGGCCTGCGCCGGTTGCTGCTGGCCATCATCCACGACCTGCGGGTGGTGCCGATCCTGCTGGCCCGCCAGCTGGCGCGCATGCGTGCGGCCGACAAGCTGGATGAGGAGCAGCGCCGCGCGCTGGCCCAGCTGACCCGTGACATCCATGCCCCGCTGGCCAACCGCCTGGGTATCTGGCAGTTGAAGTGGGAGCTGGAGGACCTGGCGTTCCGTCACCTGGAGCCGGACACCTACCGCCGCATCGCACGCGAAGTGGACGAAACGCGCATCGCCCGCGAACGCTACGTCGAGCACGTCAAGAAGACGCTGTCGCGCGAACTGGCCGCGCAGGGCATCCACGCTGAAGTGAGCGGGCGGCCCAAGCACATCTACAGCATCTGGCGGAAGATGCAGAAGAAGCGGCTGGCCTTCGACCAGCTGTACGACATCCGTGCGGTGCGGGTGATGGTGGACGATGTGGCCGCCTGCTACGCCGCGCTGGGCGTGGTGCACGCACTGTGGGCGCCGGTGCCCAGCGAGTTCGATGACTACATCGCCCGCCCCAAAGCCAACGACTATCGTTCGCTGCATACCGCCGTGGTCGGCCCGGAAGGGCGCACCATTGAAGTGCAGATCCGCACCCATGACATGCACGCGCAGGCCGAGCTGGGCGTGGCCGCGCACTGGAAGTACAAGGAAGGCAGCAAGGGCGCGGAAAAAGCCTTTGATCGCAAGATCACCTGGATGCGGCAGCTGCTGGAGCAGGCGCAGGAAGGGCAGGGCAACGAACTGGCCGGCGCGCTGGATGCCGAGCTGACCGAAGACCGGGTCTACGCGCTGAGCCCCAAGGATGAGGTGCTGGACCTGCCCCAGGGCGCCACACCGCTCGATTTCGCCTACCAGGTGCACACGATGGTGGGCCACCGCTGCCGGGGCGCCAAGGTCAATGGCCGCATCGTGCCGCTCACCTACCGCCTGCGCAGTGGCGACCGCGTGGAGATCCTGACCGGCAAGGAGGCCGATCCCCGCCGTGACTGGCTGATGCCGGCACTGGGCTTCCTGGCCAGCAACCGCTCGCGCGAAAAGGTGCGCAGCTGGTTCCACAAGCTTGACCGTGCACGCAACGTGCAGGCCGGCCGCGAGCTGCTGGAGCGCGAGCTGAAGCGGCTGGGCCTGCAGCATTCAGACCTGGCAGCGGCAGCGAAGAAGTTCCACGCCGACAGCATCGACGACCTGTACATCCAGGTGGCGCTGGGCGATACGGGCCCCAACCAGGTCAGCCGCGCGCTGCTGGAAGCCGAGCGTGCGGCCAGCCAGCCGGCGCCTGCGCCGACCCTGCCGCGGCCGACTGCGCGCCGCGAGAACCTGGGCAATTCCAAGTTCACCGTGCAGGGCGTGGGCAACCTGCTGGTGCAGCTGGCGCGCTGCTGCCAGCCGGTGGCGGGCGAACCCATCGTCGGCTACCTGACCCGTAGCCGGGGTGTCACTGTGCATCGTGCAGACTGCGCGGCGCTGGCACGGCTTGCCGCCGCCAGCCCGCAGCGCATCCTGCCGGTGGAATGGGGCCAGGCCGGCGGCGGCTACGAAGTGGACGTGGTGGTCAGCGCGGTCGACCGCCGCTGGCTGCTGAAGGACATCACCAACCTGATCGCACAGGAAGACGCGTACGTGCTCGACATCCACAGCGACAACGTGCGCAACAGCGGCCGCGCGCACCTGCGCCTGCGCCTGAAGGTGACCGATTACGGCCAGCTGTCGAACCTGCTGGGCAAGCTGGATGCCCTGCCGGGCGTAAGCGAGGCGCGTCGTCTGGGCTGAGCTTCACGCTGCCCCGACTACCCTGCACGCATGGAACGCGAGCCCCTGCATCGCCGCCACGGCGCCGACCACCCCGCGCTGGACCGCGTTCGCCGCGAGGGGCGCTGGTGGTGGCTGCAGGCGCGCCATGCGCGCCGGGTCTGGCGCTGGGCACTGCTGGCGGCGGTGCTGGTGTTCGTGGCGCTGGTGCTGCTGCGCAGGCCGCTGGCGGACTGGTTCTGGGACGAACCGCAGATCGAACAGCTGCTGGCCGAGGGCGACCGCGCGCTGGCCGCGGGGCGCTTGAGCGCCGACGACGGCAGCGGCGCACGCGAACGCTACCAGGCCGCGCTGGCCCTCGATGGCGACCGCCTGCAGGCGCGACAGGGCCTGGCACGCACGGGGGCGGCGGCATTGCGGCAGGCCGGCGAGCGGCTGCAGGCCGATGACCTGGACGGCAGTGCAAAGGCGCTCGCCCTGGCCCGCGACCTGCAGGTGCCGCAGGGCCAGGCCGATGCCGTGGCGCAGCAGCTGCAGGCACGGCGCAGTGCAGGTGCCGGTATCGGCGCATTGCTGGCACAGGCGCGCAATGCCTTCGCGGCCGGCCGCCTGGATGACGGCGACAGCAGCGCACTGCCGTTGTTCCAGCGCATCCTGGCCCTGCAGCCGGACAACCTGCCGGCGCTGGAAGGGCGCGAGGACGCGCTGAGTGACCTGCTGCAGCGCGCACGGGCGCTGGCCGCACGCGGCGAGCTGGCACAGGCCGCGGCGCTGCTGCAGCGCGCGCGCCAGTTTGATGCCGGGCACAGCGATCTGCCGGCCAGCCAGGAAGCGCTGGCACGTGCGCTGGACCAGCGCCTGCGGCAGGGCCAGCGCGCGCTGAAACAGCAGAAGCTGGAGGCCGCGGCCGACGCCTTCGAGGCGGTGCTGGCGGTGGCGGCCGATGATCCCAATGCGCTGCGCGGCCGCGAGCAGAGTGCGCAGGCACTGCTGGCGCGCAGCCAGCGCCACGCTGCCGATTTCCAGTTCGAAGCGGCCGAGGCCGACCGTGCGCGGGCCGCTGCACTGGGCGCATCGCAGGCGGCCCTGCAGCAGGCCGCGCAGCGCATCCAGCGTGCGCAGCAGGCCCGGCAGGCGCAGCAGCAACCCACCTTGAGCGCGGCCCAGCGCGAGCGGCAGCTGCGCGACCGCCTGCGCCAGATCGACCGCGCCGAACGCGAAGGACGCTGGATCAGCCCGCCCGGGCACAGCGCGTTCGACGCACTGCGCGAGGCGCAGTCACTGGCCCCGCGCGATGCCCGCGTCAGGGCGGCCGCTGCGCGCCTGTTGCCGGCCAGCCGGCAGTGTTTCGATGACAACCTGCGGCAGAACCGGGTACAGGCTGCGGGCGCCTGCCTGCAGGCGTGGCAGACGCTGGCGCCGACCGCACCGGGCCTGCCGTCGGCCCGGGTGCGGCTGGCGCAGCGCTGGCTGGCCATCGGCAGCGAGCGCCTGGGCCGCGGCGACGTGGCCTTCGCCGAGGCCGCCGTGGCCCAGGTGCGCCAGCTGCAGCCGGACCTGCCGGAACTGGACGCGTTCGAGCAGCGCCTGCGGCAGGTGGGAGCGGAATCCTGGCGGCGTTGACCCTGCGCCGTGGAGGGGAGTCGGGTATAGTCCAGCGGCTCCAACTTCCCCCGTCTGGCCATGTTTCGCATAGCGTTCAAAGCAACTGCCGGCTGGAGCATGGTGCCGGCGATGCGGTGGGCCCGATGATCCAGCAATCACCCGCGTGCCTGTCCGCCACCGACGCGTCCCGCGTCTGTGCAGTGATCGTCACCTACGGACCGGACCCGGTGCTGTTGCAGCGCGTGGTCGACAGCGTGCTGCAGCAGGTCGGCCATCTGGTCGTGTTCGATAATGGCAGTGGCGATGTCGATGTCACCGCGATCCTGGGCGACAGGGCCGGCGTCACCCTGGTGGCTTCGCCCCGCAACGTGGGGCTCGGCTGCGCGCTGAACCGCGCGTACGAAACGGCCGACGCACTGGGTTTCGACCACGTGCTGTTGATGGACCAGGACAGTGTGCTGGCGCCAGGCATGGTCGATGTGTTGTGGACGGCGCTGGTCGAGCTGGCGCAGGACGGGCCGGTGGCTGCGGTCGGGCCGCAGTTCCGCGATTCACGCAGTGGCGTGCTGGCACCGTTCGTGCGTTTCGGCTTCCCGCTCAACCACAAGCTGCGCGGTGGGCAGGGGCAGCGCGTGTCGTGCGACTTCCTCATCACCTCCGGCTCGCTGGTGCCGATGAAGGCGCTGCAGGCCATCGGCCCGATGGACGAGGGGCTGTTCATCGACAACCTCGACATGGACTGGTGTTTCCGCGCCAAGCGCGCCGGCTATGCGCTGTACGGCATCTGCGACGCGCAGATGAGCCACAGCATCGGCGAGGAACTGCTGCCTTCGCGCGCGAAGGCGGACGGGGTGATCGTGCACAAGCCGTTCCGGCTGTACTTCATCATGCGCAACCGGGTGCTGCTGTACGCCCGCGCCTACACCCCGCGTGTATGGATCGCCCAGGACATTCCGCGGCTGCTGCTGAAGCTGGTGGGCAATGGCCTGTTCCTGGCCCCGCGCCGGGTTCGACTGCGGTTCATGTTGAAGGGCCTGTGGGACGGCGTGCGGGGCGTGACGGGCGGGCTGCCACCGGGCAGTCGCTGAACAGGCCCAATAGCAGACCTTTCCTGCGGGAAGGGCTGGGGTAGACTCGCCTGACCCTACATTCCCGCATTCCCGTGCCCCGACGCTACGATTCCGACGACATCGACGATTCCGACGACGACCTGCAGGACTCCGGACCGCTGTGGCGCCGCCGGCTGATCACCTGGACCATGGCGGCAGTCGCGCTGGGACTGGGTTTCCTGATCCCCTATACGCTGTACCTGAATCAACAGGTCACCCAGCGTTTCGGCGAGCTGCGCTGGCAGATTCCGACCCGTGTCTACGCGCGCCCGCTGGTGCTGGTGCCCGGCAAGGCCATGGACGCGGCCACGCTGAAGACCGAACTGGCCGCCTCGGCCTACCGTGATGATGGACAGGGCAAGGACCCGGCCACCTACGCGGTGCAGGGCGGGCGCTTCACCATCTCCAGCCGCGGCTACAACGATGTCGATGGCCACGTCGCCGCCAAGCGGGTGGAACTGTCGCTGTCCGGTGGCAGCATCGGCTCGCTGCGTGATGCCGATTCGCGCAAGGCGCTGAAAGCGGCCCGCCTCGATCCGGCGCGCATCGCCACGCTGTACGGGCAGAAGCAGGAAGAGCGCCGCCTGATCCGCATGAACGAAGCGCCGGACCTGCTGGTGACCGGCCTGCAGGCGGTGGAGGACAAGGACTTCAACCGCCATCACGGCATCGACCTGTCCGGCATCGCGCGTGCGGTGTGGGTGACCATCCGTTCCGGTGGCCAGAGCCGCCAGGGCGCATCCACGCTGACCCAGCAGCTTGCCCGCAGCGGCCTGCTCGGCATCGGCAAGGAGCAGACCCTCACCCGCAAGTTCAATGAAGTGCTGTATGCGCTGATCATGGAAGCGCGCTACGACAAGCGCACCATTTTCGAGGCGTACCTGAACCAGGTGTACCTGGGCCAGCGCGGCAGCCAGGCGATCCACGGCATGTCTTCCGGCGCCGAGTTCTGGTTCGGCCGCGACCTGTCCTCGCTGGACACCGAGCACATCGCGCTGCTGATCGGCCTGGTCAAGGGCCCGTCCTACTACGACCCGCGACGCAACCCGGAACGGGCGACCGACCGCCGCAACTTCGTGCTGGGCAAGCTGCACGAAGCAACGCTGATCGATGACGCCGAGTACCAGCGTGCGCTGAAGGCGCCGCTGGGCGTGCCCAAGAGCCCGGGCCTGGTGGCGGCCAACCGCTTCCCGGCCTACGTCGACCTGGTGCGGCGCCAGCTCGGCCATGACTACCCCGAATCGGCCCTGCAGGGCGCCGGCCTGAGCGTGATGTCCGGTATGTCGCCGTCCGCGCAGGCCTACGCCGAAGGCGCGGTGACCCGCACCATCAAGTCGCTGGAAAGCAAGCGTCGCCCCGAGCTGCAGGCCGGCCTGGTGATGACCGACGTGCACAACGGCGACGTGGTGGCGGTGATCGGCAGCCGCGAGGTATCCGAAGTCGGCTTCAACCGCGCGATCGAGGCACAGCGCCCGGTGGGCTCGCTGCTGAAGCCGTTCGTGTACCTGCTGGCCCTGGCCCAGCCCAACCGCTATTCGCTGGCCAGCTGGGTGGACGATTCGCCGGTGACGGTGCAGCTCGGCCGTGGCCGCAACTGGAGCCCGGGCAACGCGGACAACCGCAGCCACGGCACGGTGCGCCTGATCGATGCGCTGGCCCATTCCTACAACCAGGCCACGGTGCGCGTGGGCATGGACGTGGGCCCGGAGCGGGTGACCCAGCTGATCCACGTGCTGGCCGGCATCAAGGCCGATCCCAATCCGGCGGTGATCCTCGGCTCGACCGACCAGAGCCCGTACGCGATGGCCCAGCTGTACCAGTTCCTGGCCTCCGGCGGCGAGATCCAGCCGCTGCATGCCGTGCGTGGCGTGCTTGATCCGCAGGGCAAGCTGCTCAAGCGCTACGACAAGACCCCGGCACCGGCCCAGGAAGGCGATTCGATTGCCGCCAACCTGATCAGCATCGGCCTGCAGCAGGTGGTGGCCAGCGGCACCGCGCAGCGCCTGAACGCCGATGGCCTGGGCCGCCTGCAGCCGGCCGGCAAGACCGGTACCACCAACGATGGCCGCGACAGCTGGTATGCCGGTTACACCGGTGACCACCTGGCGGTGATCTGGATGGGCAACGACCAGAACGAGCAGGCTGGCCTGTACGGCGCCACCGGCTCGATGCGGGTCTGGTCGGGCATCTTCCAGCGCCTGCCGAGTGCGCCGCTGAAGGTCAGCAACAAGGGCCTGGACTGGCAGTCGGTGGCTGGCACCGGTACCAACAGCACCGATGAAGGTTGCCCCGACGCCCGTCGTTTCCCGTTCGTGGTCGGCTACGCGCCGGCCTACGCGCCCTGCGCCCCGGCCGCATTGCCGGAGGAGCAGGGAGGCGAGAGCGAAGGCGGCGGCTGGCGCAGCTGGTTCGGCCTGGACCGCAAGCAGGAACCGCCGGCCGAGCCGGCGGCAGCGCCTGCCACCGCCACTCCTCCTCCCAGCCGGTGATGCCGATGACCCTTCGTTCCCTGTATCCGCTGCTGGCCGTGACCGGCCTGAGCCTGGCGCTGGCCGCCTGCGTGAGCAGCCCGCCGCCGGCCGCCAAGCCGGTGGCCACGACCACGCCGGCGCAGCGCCTGGCCGCCGTGGAAGCGGCAGCGGGCCCGGACGACAAGGAACTGTCGGTGCAGCCGCTGCGTGATCCGCAGGTGGAAGACCTGCGCCAGACCGCGCTGGCCCAGCGCCAGGGCAACGACCTGGCAGCGGCCGCGGGCAGCCTGGACCAGGCCTTGCAGATCGTGGCCGGCGACCCGGCGGTGTTGCAGGAACGCGCGGAGATCGCGCTGCTGCAGGGCCAGTGGGCCGAGGCGGAGGCTTTCGCGCGCAAGGCGGTGGACCTGGGGTCGAAGACGGGCCCGCTGTGCCGCCGGCACTGGGCGACGATCGAGCAGTCGCGCCTGGCGCGCGGCGAGAAGGAGAATGCGGTGTCGGCGCATTCGCAGATTGAAGGGTGCACGGTGCCGGGGATCAAGCGGTACTGAGTTTCCAGCCAACGGCGCAGCCCCTCGTGGCTGGCCGGTCGGTAGAGTCGACTGTTAGTCGACTGGCCTTGCGAGGTGGGCCGGGCGGGTGG
>NZ_JACVTT010000104.1:0-15289 GCF_016624665.1 Stenotrophomonas sp. S39
CGGTCTGCGCGAAGGGCAGTCGACCAACGGTCGACTCTACCTGTCTGGCGGAACGGTGACCCGGTAGAGTCGACCGTTGGTCGACTATCGCGCGCAGCGCGGGGTTTTCGCGGTCTGCGCGAGGGGCAGTCGACCAACGGTCGACTCTACCCGGCCAGCATGACGCGGAACCGGCCCAGCACGTAGGGGTCGATCAGGCCACCAGCCTGGTCATCAAGGATGCGCAGCACCGCCTCATGTTCCATCGCCTGGCGGTAGGGACGTGCGCTGGTCATCGCATCGTAGGCGTCGACCACGGTGAGGATGCGTGCGCCCAGCGGGATCGACTCGCCCTGCAGGCCATCGGGATAGCCGCTGCCATCGTGTGCCTCGTGGTGGGCGCGGATCAGCCGCGCCACCGCCACCGCATCACTGCGGCCGGTGGCCAGGAAAATATGCTCGCCGCGCACCGGGTGCTCGCGCATGACTGCGCGGTCCTCTTCGGTGTGGCGGCGCGCGCTCAGCAGTACGTCATCGGGAATGCCGATCTTGCCGATGTCGTGGAAGCGCGCGGCGAGGGCGGTGTGTGCGCAGCCTTCGCTGTCCATGTCGCAGTGGAGGGCCAGGCGCTGCGCAAGCAGGCCGACGCGGTCGCAGTGGTGGCGGGTATAGGCATCACGCATCTGCAGCGACATCGACAGGGCATCGATCAGGCAGGAACCGGCGTGCAGCAGGTCGGGAGGACTGGAATGAAGCATGGGGGTGGGGCGCCGCCTTGGCATACAGAAACAACAAGGCCCGCATCTGCGGGCCCGGATGGGGTGGGGGCGCATAGGGTAGCGCGCGTGGCACGTCGTGCAGGGCCACGCGCGTACCGTGGGCTACGGCATGCGGTGCTGTGTTCAGCCGCTGGTCTGCAGGGTCACGCGGTTGGCCTTGGCGAACGCGTCCTGCGCATCGCTCAGCACCTGCATGTCCTTGTCCATCTTCGTCATGGCCTGGTCCAGCTGTTCCAGCAGCGGTGCAACCTGTTCTTCGCTGTAACCGTCGGGCAGAGCGGCGATCTGCTCCATCACCGCGAACATGGCAGCGGTACTCTGCACCGAGTCACGCAGGTTCTGGTGCAGCGGCTCAGCATCCTTGCCGTGGGGCAGCTGTTCGATGTGGGTCAGGCGGTTGGTGGCTTCCTGGTGCGCGTTCTTCAGGCCGAAGCGGTACTGCTCCAGGCTCTTGCCGTCCTGCAGGGCGGCATGGAACGCTTCGCCACGCGCGCCACTGGTCCACTGCTCGACGGTATGCACCATGCTGTTCCAGCTGGCGACGTTTTCCAGCAGATAGTCGCGATTGCTCATGCCGCTGTTGCAGGCGGCCAGCAGGCCCAGGCTGGTGGCCAGCAGAAGGGGGGCAAATCGATTCACGCAAACACTCCTTGTCTCGGGCGCAGGTTCGGTGGGTGCCAGCCCATCGCCCGCAACGGGCTGGCACCGGTGGTGCGCGGTGGTGTCAGCGCACCGCCAGGGTCAGCAGCAGCGCGCGGGCCGCGTTGAAGCGGTCTTCCGGCAACGGCAGCGGGTGCTTGATGCGCAGCTTGTCCGGCCCTTCCATTGCATACAGGTTGGGCTGCTTCTGGATCAGCTGGATCACCGCCATCGGGTCGATGTTCGGCTTGGATTCGAACACGATGCGGCCGCCGTTCTCGCCCAGGTCCAGTTTGCGGATGCCCAGGGTATTGGCCTGCAGCTTCAGTTCGGCGATGGCGAACAGGTGCTTGGCCGGATCCGGCAGCAGGCCGAAGCGATCGATCATCTCCACCTGCAGCTCGCGCAGCGCATCGCTGTCACGTGCGCTGGAAATGCGCTTGTACAGGGTCAGTCGGGTGTGCACGTCCGGCAGGTAGTCTTCCGGAATCAGCGCGGGCACGTGCAGCTCCACCTCGGCGCCGCGCACTTCCTCGCCGGCATCCAGGTCAGGCAGCTTGCCCTGCTTGATGCTGCGCACCGCGCGCTCCAGCAGCTCGGTGTAGAGGCTGAAGCCCACTTCGGCCATCTGTCCGCTCTGGTCCTCGCCCAGCAGTTCGCCGGCGCCGCGGATTTCCAGATCGTGGGTGGCCAGGGTGAAGCCGGCGCCCAGTTCGTCCATCGAGGCGATCGCTTCCAGGCGCTTTTCCGCATCGGGGGTGATCGACCGACGGTCCGGCGCCACCAGGTAGGCGTACGCGCGGTGGTGCGAACGGCCGACGCGGCCGCGCAGCTGGTGCAGCTGGGCCAGGCCGAAGCGGTCGGCGCGGTTGATGATGATGGTGTTGGCGTTGGGAATGTCGATGCCCGATTCGATGATCGTGGTCGACAGCAGCACGTTGAAGCGCTGCTTCTGGAAATCCAGCATCACCTTTTCCAGCTCGCGCTCGGGCATCTGCCCATGGGCGATGCCGATGCGCGCTTCGGGTACCAGCTCGGACAGCTCGCGCTGCATGCGGCCGATGCTTTCCACGTCGTTGTGCAGGAAATACAGCTGGCCACCACGCGCAAGCTCGCGCTGGAACGCTTCGCGCAGCAGCGCGTTGTCCCACTGGGTGATGAAGGTCTGCACCGCCAGCCGGTTCGGCGGCGGGGTGGCGATGATCGACAGGTCGCGCAGGCCGGCCATGGCCATGTTCAAGGTACGCGGGATCGGCGTGGCGGTCAGCGTCAGCAGGTGCACGTTGGCGCGCAGCGCCTTCAGGGCTTCCTTCTGGCGCACGCCGAAACGCTGCTCCTCGTCGACGATGACCATGCCAAGGTCCTTGAACTTCACGTCCCGCTGCAGCAGGCGATGGGTACCGACGATCACGTCGATGGTGCCAGCGGCGACCTTCTCCAGTTCGGCCTTGATTTCCTTGGTGCTCTTGAAGCGCGAGAGCACTTCCACCTTCAGCGGGTAATCGGCGAAGCGGTCGCGGAAATTGCGGTAGTGCTGTTCGGCCAGCAGCGTGGTCGGCACCAGCACCGCCACCTGCTTGCCGG
Source organism: Stenotrophomonas sp. S39 (assembly GCF_016624665.1). NCBI lineage: Bacteria > Pseudomonadati > Pseudomonadota > Gammaproteobacteria > Lysobacterales > Lysobacteraceae > Stenotrophomonas > Stenotrophomonas sp. S39. The sequence goes on from NZ_JACVTT010000104.1 coordinate 2,982, forward strand.
CACTGGCGGCGGCAAACGCCGCGCGCACGGCCACTTCGGTCTTGCCGAACCCGACGTCGCCACAGACCACGCGGTCCATCGGCTGGCTGCTGGCCAGGTCGCGCAGGGTGGCGTCGATGGCGGCCAGCTGGTCCGGGGTTTCCTCGAACGGGAAGCCGGCCGCGAACGGTTCGTACATCGCGCGGTCCACCTGCAGTGCCAGGCCGGCACGCGCCTGGCGGCGGGCCTGGATCTCCAGCAGTTCGGCGGCCACGTCGCGCACCTTTTCGGCCGCCTTGCGCTTGGCCTTGGTCCACTGCTCGCCGCCCAGCGAATGCAGCGGCGCGGTTTCCGCCGATGCGCCGGAATAGCGGCTGATCAGGTGCAGCTGGGCCACCGGTACGTACAGGCGGTCGCCCTTGGCGTATTCGATTTCCAGGAACTCGCCGGGCATGCCGCCGACGTCCATCGCGATCAGGCCACGGTAGCGGCCGACGCCATGGTCTTCGTGCACGATCGGCGCGCCTTCGGTCAGCTCGCCCAGATCACGGATGATCGCCTCCGGCTCGCGGCCGGCACGGCGCGTGCGACGGGTGCTGCCGGCGCGCTCGGGGAACAGCTGGCGCTCGGTCAGTACCGCGATGCGCGGTTCGTCCAGCGCGAAGCCGTCTTCCAGCGGTGCCACCGTGATGGCGAAGCGCGCATCGCTGGCGAGGAAGCTGGGCAGGTCGGCCACCACCGGCGGCTTCAGCTCGGCGGCCTGCAGGACTTCCAGCAGGGCCTCGCGGCGGCCCGGTGAATCGGCGGCGATCAGCACCCGGCCCGGGTAGTGGCCGAGGAAGGATTTCAGTGCATCGCCGGCGGGTGCCTCGCGCGCGGCCACCGGCAGCGGCGGCAGCGGCTGGTCGCCCAGCGCGTGCGCATCGGCAATGCGTACATGCTCAGGCGCCCACACCTCGATGCGCGCGGCATCGTTCAGGCGCTCGCGCAGCAGTTCCGGCGACAGGTACAGCGACGACGGCGGCAGCAGCGGCCGTTCCACATCGTGGCGGCGCTGCTCGTAACGGTCACCGGTCTGCGCCCAGAACGCGACGGCCGCTTCGTCCGCACCGGTGCACACCACCGGCAGGCTGCCGGCGGGCAGGTAGTCGAACAGGGTGGCGGTGCGGTCGAAGAACAGCGGCAGGTAGTACTCGATGCCGGCCGGGGCCAGCCCGGATTTCAGGTCCTGGTACAGCGAGCTGCGCCGGGTATCGACATCGAAGCGCTCGCGCAGCGTGCCCAGCACGCGGGCGATGCTGGCATCGTCCATCGGCACTTCGCGGCCGGGCAGCATGTGCACCGACTCGACCTTGTCCAGTGAACGCTGGCTTTCCGGGTCGAAGGCGCGGATCGAATCGATGTCCTCGTCCAGCAGCTCGACCCGCAGCGGCTCGTCGGCGCCCATCGGGAACACATCGAGCAGGCCGCCACGCACGGCGAAATCGCCCGGGTCCATCACCTGCGGCACGTTGCGGTAGCCGGCGCTTTCCAGGCGGCGCTTCTCGGCTTCCAGGTCCAGGCGCTGGCCGACCTTCAGGTCGAAGCTGCCACCGATGACGTAGCTGCGCGGGGCCAGCTGCTGCAGCACCGTCTGTACCGGCACCACCACCAGGCCACGCTTCAGCGTGGGCAGGCGGTGCAGGGCAGCCAGGCGCTGGGAAATGATGTCCGGGTGCGGACTGAAGCGGTCGTAGGGCAGCGTTTCCCAATCCGGGAAAGCGACCACCGGCAGGTCCGGCTCGTTGCCGATCAGGGTCTGCAGGTCGGCTTCGAGCTGGTTGGCGCCGTGGTTGTCACGGGCGATCACCAGCAGCGGCGCGTCATGCGCGCGCGCCGCCTGGACCAGGTACCAGGCCAGGGCGGTCGGCGAAGCGGGGGCGCGCCACCAGGCGCGGAGCTGGCCGGCGCGCGGCAGCGGCGGGGCGGGGTATGAGGTACGCGACATGGACCGCTGATCTTAGCAGAAGGGGGTGTCGCTACCGTGTGCGCGAGTAGAGTCGAGCTTGCTCGACTGCCGGTGAATATGCGCCGGCCAGCGGCCGGCGCTACCTTAATTGTCCAGTTCCAGCACCATGCGCACCAGGCCGTCGGCGCCGTTGGGGTGCGGTACCGGCTTGAAGCCCAGCGAGGCCGCCAGCTGCTTCATCGGCTCGTTCTCGGCCGCCACGTCGCCATACAGGCGGTCCAGGTACTTGCCGCGTCCCCACTTCACCAGCTTGCGCATCAGCTGCCGGCCCAGGCCCTGGCCGATCAGGAAGCGGCTGATCAGGATCGCGTACTCGGCCTCACGGGTGCCGGGGATGATCGAGGCGCGGGCCACCGCACCCACGACCGCCTCACCGGCGGGCAGCGACTCGGCGGCCACCAGGGTGATTTCGGTCTTGGGGTTGGGATGGGTCAGGCGCTGGGTGGTGTCCGGCGAAAGCTCGGTCACCGACTGCAGGAAACGGTCACGGATTTCTTCCGGCCCGAAGAGGCTGAAGGCGGCCTGCAGCGGCGCGCCGTCTTCCGGGCGGATGGGGCGGATCAGCAGCTCGTGGCCGCTGGGAGCCTTGAAGATCTCATGCCAGGGCGGCATGCGGTTGCGAGTGGCCATACCGGGTGATTCCTTGGTGGTCCATCGATTGTGGCATCACCGGGGCTGCATTCCGTGAACGAAAGGCTCACGTGCGTACAGCCTCGTGAAGACGGCAGATCGTCGCTTGAACGTGCCTTATTCGGGTGCCTTGAGCCAATCCAGGCGGGTCGTGGCACCCGGCTCGCCCAGGTGCTGGCGCAGCGCCGGCAGGGCCGGGCCGACCACGCGGTCGAACTGCCAGGGGGCATTGAGCAGCAGCATGCCACTGCCGTTGAGGCGCAGCGGGGAATCGTCCGGGCGCACCAGGAACTCGATGGTCATGGCCGATTTCACCGGCAGGGCGGCAGCCTTGCGCAGGAAATGCAGGATGGTGCGGCGCTGCTTGATCGGGAACCAGACCGCGCAGGTCGCCTGCGGCCAGCGCGCCAGGGTCTCGGCCAGGGCGGCCAGGATGGCCTGGTACTCGGCATCCTGCGCTTCATACGGCGGGTCGATCAGGACCAGGCCACGGCCGATCTTGGTGCCGTTGGCCTTCGGCGGCAGCTGCGAGCGCAGCAGGGCATAGCCGTCGCCTGGGTGCACGCCGACGCGGCTGTCGTGGGCGAACAGCGCCTTCAGCGAGGCCGCTTCGTCTTCCTGCAGCTCGCAGACGGCCATCCGGTCCTGCGCGCGCATGGCCTGGGCGCTCAGCAGCGGCGAACCGGGGTAGGTGATCATCGCGCCCACCGGGTTGTCGGCCTGCACGGCCTTCAGGTAGCGCTCGACCACCTCCGGCAGCTTGGGCTGGGCCATCAGCCGCATGATGCCGTCTTCGGCCTCCAGGGTCTTGCGGCCCTCTACGCTGGCCAGCAGGTAGCGGCCGGCACCGCCATGGGTGTCGAGCACGAAGAACGGGCTGTCCTTGCGCTTGAAGCTGTCGATCAGGGCCAGCTGCACGATGTGCTTGAGGACATCGGCATGGTTGCCGGCATGGAAGGCGTGGCGATAGTTCATGGGCGGCAGTGTACGGGGCGGCGGCCGCAGCGGCTATGCTGCGCGCCATGACACACCCTGTTGCCCAGGTCCTGGTGGTCGAGGACGAAGCCGCCATCGCCGAAACCGTGCTGTACGCCCTGCGCAGCGAAGGCTACGCGGCCAGCCACTGCCTGCTGGGTGGCCAAGCCCTGCAGCGCCTGCAGGAGGGCGATGTGGACGTGGTGGTGCTGGACGTGGGCCTGCCCGACCTCAGCGGCTTCGAGGTCTGCCGCCGCCTGCGCGCCCTGCCGGGGCCGCAGGCGCAGGTGCCGGTGATCTTCCTGACCGCCCGCAACGATGAGCTGGACCGCGTGCTGGGCCTGGAACTGGGGGCGGACGACTACATGGCCAAGCCCTTTTCGCCGCGCGAGCTGGTGGCCCGGGTGCGCGCCCGCCTGCGCCGCGTGCCGCCCGCCGCCCCGGCCGCGGCGGTGGCCGAGCCCGGCTGGCGCGAACACGGGGCCTTCGCCATCGACCGCGAGGGCCGGCGCATCCGCTACCAGGGCCATGCGCTGGACCTGACCCGCTACGAATACGCCCTGCTGGAGGCGCTGCTGCAGCGCCCCGGGGCCATCCTCAGCCGCGCGCAGCTGATGGACCGCGGCTGGGACAGCAGCGCCGACAGTGCCGACCGCACCGTCGATACCCACGTCAAGACGCTGCGCGCCAAGCTGCGCGCCGCCGGGGCCAGCGACGACCCGATCCGCACCCACCGTGGCCTGGGCTACGCGCTGGAGACCTGAGCCATGCGCCTGGTACTGAAGCTGTTCCTGGGCTTCTTCCTGATCACCGGCATCGCCGCGTTCTTCGTGATGCGGGTGTTCGTCAACGAGGTGAAGCCGGGCGTGCGCCAGGCGATGGAATCGACCCTGGTCGATGCGGCCAACGTGCTCGCCGAAATGGCTGCCGCCGACGTCAAGGCCGGCACGATCGGCAGCGGCAGCTTCACCCGCAACCTGGCCAAGGCCCGCCAGCGCGACCTGAAGGCGATGGTCTGGCGCTTCCCGAAGCGCTCGCTGGATTACCGGGTGACGATCACCGATGCGCGCGGCATCGTCATCTACGATTCGCTGGGCCGCGACATGGGCCGCGACAATTCGCGCTGGAATGATGTCTACCGCACGCTGCGCGGCGAGTACGGCGCGCGCTCCAGCCCGGAGATCGCCGGCAGCGAGGGCGACACGGTGATGCACGTGGCCGCGCCGGTCTACGACCCCGCCGATGGCCACACCCTCATCGGCGTGCTCAGCCTGGCCCAGCCCAACCGCAGCATCGATCCGTTCATCGCCGCCAGCCAGCGCGCCATCATGGAGCGTGGGGCGTGGCTGATCGGCCTGTCCGCGCTGGTGGGCATACTGGTGACGATGTGGCTGACCACCGGCCTGGGCCAGCTCAGCCGTTATGCACGCGCGGTCACCGCCGGCGAGCCGGTGCCGCCACCACGGCGCCGCCGCGACGAGATCGGCGATCTCGGCCAGGCCCTGGAAACCATGCGCCGCAAGCTGGAAGGCAAGGCCTACGTCGAGCAGTACGTGCAGTCGCTGACGCACGAAATGAAAAGCCCGCTGGCCGCCATCCGCGGTGCCGCCGAACTGCTGCAGGAACCGATGCCCGATGCCGACCGCGCGCACTTCGCGCGCAGCATCGTCGACCAGCAGGAGCGGCTGACCGAAACCATCGACAAGCTGCTGGCGCTGGCCGAGGTCGAACAGCACGGCTGGCTGCAGACCCGCGATCCGATCGCGCTGGGCGCGCTGCTGGATGATGCCGCCGCTGCCGCCCAGGTGCGCGCACGGGCGGCCGGGGTGGAAGTGCGCATCGGCGCGGTGCCGGACCTGCGCGTGTACGGCGATGCCTATCTGTTGCGGCAGGCGCTGCACAACCTGATCGACAACGCGGTGGCATTCTCGGCGGCCGGCAGCGTGGTCGAACTGGAGGCGGTTGCCGATGGCCAGGGCGTGCGCCTGCAGGTCGCTGACCGTGGCGCGGGCGTACCCGATTACGCGCGCGAACGGGTGTTCGAGCGCTTCTATTCGCTGGCCCGCCCGGGCAGTGGCCGGCGCAGCTCGGGCCTGGGCCTGCCGTTCGTGCAGGAAGTGGCCCGCCTGCACGATGGCCGCGCCGGCCTCGAGCCGCGGCCCTCGGGCGGCACCATGGCCAGCCTGTGGCTGCCACTGGGTGGGCCGGTGCAGCGCGCCCGCCGCTGACTTCACATCCGCTTCAAATTCGCCACAAACCCCGCTCACCGCCGCCGTCCATCCTGCAGCCCTCTCCAACGAGGATGGACGATGAAATCCCTGAAGATGCTGTTGCGGTTCGCCATCGTCGGCGGACTGATCCTGCTGCTGCTGATCCCGCTGACGATGATCCGCGGCGTCATCAACGAGCGCAGTGCGTACCGCGACGAAGCGTTCGCACGGGTGGCCGACAGCCGGGCCGGTGCGCAGCGCCTGGTGGGCCCGGTGCGGGTGGTGCCGTGGGTCGAGCGCCAGCACGTCGAGGTGGTCGACGCCAAGGGCAACAAGAAGACCGAGGTGCAGGTGACCGAAGGCCATTGGCTGCAGATGCCGGCCTCGCTGGACGTGGGCGGCGAGATGCTGCCCAGCCAGCGCGAAGTGGGCCTGTTCAAGGTGCCGGTGTACAGCTGGAACGGCCAGCTGAAGGCGACCTTCGCCGCCGACGATTACCCGGTGAAGCCCGGCCGCAGCTACGGCCAGCCGTACGTGGTGCTGGGCGTGTCCGATGCCCGCGGCCTGGTCGGCACGCCGGACCTGCGCGTGGACGGCAAGCCGGTGCGGCTGCTGCCCGGGGTCGGCGTGGCCAGCCAGGTGGGGCGTGGCCTGCATGCGCCGGTGGCCGGTTTCAGCGACAGCCAGGGCGGCACGCTGGCCGGCAGCAGCATCGAACTGCAGTTGCGCCTGGATGGCAGCCGCGCGCTGTCGGTGGTGCCGGTGGGCGATGACACGAAGATCGCGCTGCGCTCGCGCTGGCCGCACCCGTCCTTCAGCGGCGCCTTCCTGCCCAACGAGCGGCGCGTCGATGCACAGGGCTTCAACGCGCACTGGGCGGTGTCCTCGCTGGCCTCCGATGCACAGGCCCAGCTGCGTGCCGAGGGTGCAGTCGATTCGCAGGCGGTGACCGTATCGCTGGTTGATCCGGTCGATGCCTACACCCAGGCCGACCGCGCTTCCAAGTACGGCATCCTGTTCGTCGTGCTCACCTTCGTCGGCTTCATCCTGTTCGAACTGATCAAGTCGCTGCGCATCCACCCGCTGCAGTACCTGATGGTCGGCCTGGCGCTGGCGATCTTCTTCCTGCTGCTGATCAGCCTGTCCGAGCACATCACCTTCTGGAAGGCTTACCTGGTGTCGGCTGTGGCCTGCATCGGCCTGCAGGCGGTGTACCTGGCCCACGTGCTGGGCCACTGGAAGCGTGGTCTGGGCTTTGCCGCGATGCTGACGCTGTTGTACGGCGCGTTGTATGGCCTGCTGGTGTCGGAAAACAACGCGCTGCTGATGGGGTCGCTGCTGCTGTTCGTGATCCTGGCACTGGCGATGTGGGTCACCCGCCGGGTCGACTGGTACGCGCTGGGCGCGGACCTGAAGTAAGGAGCACACCATGGGCTGGCGCCAAGGATTGCGGCAACGGGCACGTCTGGGCATACCGGCCCTGCTGGAAGTGGATGCACTGCTGCAGGCACATGGTGTGCTGGCGGCCCTGCCGGGGGCACGGATCGCCCCCGGCCTGGTCCGCTTCCAGCTGGCAGCGGTGACCTGCGAGGGATTGCAGCGCAAGGGGCTGGAATGGCTGGCCGGCGCGCGGCAGGGACGCGGCGCGCTGGGCGGGCGGGTGCCACGCTACCGGCCATGGAAGGTCGGCGCGGCGGCGCTGTCGGAGATCGGCATCGACGGGCTGCCGGCGGACTGGCCGGCGCATGCGGCGGTGTATGGCTGCAGCAGCGTGGACCAGCGCCACTGGCTGTTGCTGCTGCCGGAGCGCGCGCAGTTGTGGCTGGGGTGGTGTGGGTGAGCGCGCACGGAGCATCCACGCATGGCGTGGATCTACTGGATCCGTCGTCCATGACCGATGGGACGGGGGCGCTGCGCCCCCGCTGGCTAGACTCGATGGGTTGACGATCGAGCCGAAGGGCAGGGGTGTGGCGTGTTGAAGTGGAACGGGCTGAAGTGGGGCGTGCTGGCCACAGCGCTGGCGATGGGTGGCAATGCAGTGGCGCAGCAGCGCGAACCGGTGGACCTGGACATGGTCAGCCGCATCCGCCAGGAGGCCTTCCACCGTTCGCAGGTGATGGACACCTTCAGCTACCTCACCGAGCGCATCGGCCCGCGCCTGACCAACTCGCCGGCGATGGGCCGCGCCAATGCGTGGACCCGCGGCAAGTTCAGCGAATGGAAGCTGGACAACGTGCACGACGAAGCCTTCGATGATTTCGGCCGTGGCTGGGAATTCACCTCGGCCAGCGTGGAAATGCTGGGCGACCGCGTGCAGCCGCTGCACGCCCTGCCCAAGGCGTGGACGCCCGGCACCCAGGGCCCGGTCGAGGGCGAGCTGGTGCACGTGGAGATCAAGAAGCCCGAGGACATCGAGAAGTACCGCGGCAAGCTGCGCGGCAAGATCCTGCTGCTGGGCGAGGCGCGCGAGTACAAGCGCGGTACCGAGCCGGATTCGCACCGGCACGATGCCACCTCGCTGGAAGGCCTGCAGGAATTCACCCTGCCCAAGGACGTGGTCGCCGAACGGGCCAAGCGGGTGAAGGAATATAAGGAACGCCAGGAACTGGCCGCCAAGGTCAACGCCTTCTTCGTGGAAGAGGGCGCGCTGGCCGCGATCAGCATCAGCAGCTGGGACAACGGCATCATCCGTGTTGCCGGCGGCGGCTCGCGCAAGGCGGGCGAATCGGTGGGCATCCCGGAACTGGCGATGATCGCCGAGCACTTCAACCCGCTGGTGCGCGCGCTGGAGGCCAAGCAGCCGGTGCGCCTGCGCGTCGACGTGGCCGCACGCTTCACCGATGAGGCCGACCAGCCGGGCTACAACACGCTGGCCGAGATCCGTGGCAGCAGCAAGCCCGATGAAGTGGTGATGATCGGCGCCCACCTGGATTCCTGGCACAGCGGCACCGGCGCAGCCGACAACGCTGCCGGCGTGGCGGTGATGATGGAGGCGATGCGCATCCTCAAGGCCACCGGCGCCAAGCCGAAGCGCACCATCCGCGTGGCCCTGTGGAGTGGCGAGGAGCAGGGCCTGATCGGCTCGCAGGCCTACGTGGCCAAGCACTTCGGTCGTTTCCCGGAACCCGCCGACCCGGCGCAGAAGGCGCTGCCGGCGTCGCTGCGCGACCCGACCGGTGCCCTGCAGAAGACCCGCGACTACGGCAAGTTCCAGGTCTACTTCAACATGGACAACGGCTCGGGCCGCTTCCGTGGCATCTATGCCCAGGAAAACCTGGCGGCGATGCCGATCTTCGAAGCCTGGCTGGCCCCGTTCCATGACGTCGGCGCGACCACCGTGGCCACCCGCAACACCGGCAGTACCGACCACATCAGCTTCGACCGCATCGGCCTGCCGGGCTTCCAGTTCATCCAGGACCGGCTGGACTACTTCACCAACGTCCACCACAGCCACCTGGATACCTGGGACCACGCCGAGCCGGACGACCTGAAGCAGGCCGCGGCCATCGTCGCCTCCTTCGCCTACAACGCGGCGATGCGCGAGCAGTCGTTCCCGCGCAAGGCTGAACCGCAGCCCTGAGAAACCGGGCGGGAGGGGCTGGCCGCGTCCGCCCCTCCTTGCCTTTCCAGGGCTGGTGGTAAAATCGGGGGATTCCCGTTCCCCGAGCCCTCCATGATCTGCCGCACCCGCTTCGCCCCCAGCCCCACCGGTTACCTGCACATCGGCGGTGCCCGCACCGCGCTTTACTGCTGGCTGGAGGCCCGCCACCGCGGCGGCGAGTTCGTGCTGCGCATCGAGGACACCGACCGCGAACGCAGCACCCAGGGCGCGATCGACGCGATCCTGGAGGCGATGGACTGGCTGGGCCTGGACTACGACGTCGGCCCGATCTACCAGACCGACCGCGTCGCCCGTTACCTGGAAGTGGCCGAACAGCTGGTGGCCGACGGCAAGGCGTACTACGCCTACGAAACCCGCGAAGAGCTGGACGCGATGCGCGAGGCCGCCATGGCCAAGCAGGAGAAGCCGCGCTACAACGGCGCCGCGCGCGAGCTGGGCCTGCCGCGCAAAGATGACCCGAACCGCGTCATCCGCTTCAAGAACCCGCTGGACGGCACCGTGGTGTTCGACGACCTGATCAAGGGCCGCATCGAGATCGCCAACAGCGAGCTGGATGACATGGTCATCTTCCGCCCGGACGGCTACCCCACCTACAACTTCGCGGTGGTGGTGGACGACTGGGACATGGGCATCAGCGAGGTCATCCGCGGCGACGACCACATCAACAACACCCCGCGCCAGATCAACCTGTACGAAGGCATCGGCGCGCCGGTGCCGAAGTTCGGCCACATGCCGATGATCCTGGACGAGCAGGGCGCCAAGCTGTCCAAGCGCACCGGCGCGGCCGACGTGATGCAGTACAAGGACGCCGGCTACCTGCCCGACGCGCTGCTGAGCTACCTGGCCCGCCTGGGCTGGTCGCACGGTGACCAGGAGCTGTTCAGCCGCCAGGAGCTGGTCGAGCTGTTCGACGTGACCAACTGCAATTCCAAGGCCTCGCGCCTGGACATGGCCAAGCTGGGCTGGGTCAACCAGCACTTCCTGAAGACCGAGGAGCCGGCCAGCATCGTGCCGCACCTGGTCTACCAGCTGGAAAAGCTGGGCCTGGACGTGGCCGCTGGCCCGGCCCCGGTGGACGTGGTGATTGCCCTGCGCGAGCGCGTGCAGACCCTGAAGGAAATGGCCGAGAAGGCCGTGGTCTGGTACCAGCCGCTGACCGCGTACGACGACGCGGCCGTGGCCAAGCACTTCAAGGCCGGCGCCGAACTGCCGCTGGGCAAGGCCCGCGAGCTGCTGGCCGCCCTGCCGGAATGGACCGCCGAAGCCGTGGGCGTGGCCCTGCACGACGCTGCCGCCGCCCTGGAAATGGGCATGGGCAAGGTCGCCCAGCCGCTGCGCGTGGCCATCACCGGCACCCAGGTCAGCCCTGACATTTCCCATACCGTGTACCTGGCTGGCCGCGAACAGGCCTTGAAACGCATCGATGTGGCCATCACCAAGGTAGCAACGGCCTGAGCCCTGCCGCCCAGACCTGAACCGGAGAACGCGCATGCCTGCCAAATCTGCTTCTGCCTGTACCGCCCCGCACCACCACGTCCACGACGCATCGGATTTCGTGGCGGTGGTGGAGCGTGTCTCGCGCGAGCGCGGCCTGCGCCTGACCCCGATCCGCGCCAACGTGCTCAAGCTGATCGCCGAGGCCGGCAAGCCGGTCAAGGCCTACGAGCTGCTGGAGTGGGTGCGCAACGGCAAGGGCGTGGGCGCCGACGCCCCCCCCACCGTGTACCGCGCGCTCGATTTCCTGATGGCCAATGGATTCGTGCACAAGCTGGAATCGGTCAATGCCTTCGTGGCCTGCCACCATCCCAGCAGCGCGGCGCATTCGGTGCCGTTCCTGATCTGCAACAGCTGCCACAGCGCGGTGGAACTGGAAGACCGCGAAATCGTCACCCAGCTGGAAAAGCGCGCCAAGGAGCTGGGCTTCCAGCCGCAGGCGCAGACCCTGGAAGTGCACGGTCTCTGCGCGCGCTGCGCCGGGTAATGGATCGGTAGTGCCGGCTGCTGGCGGGCAGCCTCAGCGCGACGCCCGGGCCTTGAGTCGCTTCAGCACGGGCGTCCGCGCAGCAACCAGTTCGTCGTCCTGCAGTGCCAGCGACTGCACCCAGTCCAGCGCCTCGGGCATGCAGGCACCGCGTGCGGCATACAGCGCCAGGCTGCGGCCCCGCATTGACGGCGCCTGTTGCCACGCGCGTTGCACCAGGCGCAGCAGCACCTGCTGCATGGCCACGGGCACCACGACGCCCTTGTCGAATGACAGCAGCGAGTTCAGCGCGGCCAGCGCCCGCGAGGGCGGCGACTGCGGATCGTCCTGGCTGAAGTCGGCCCGTTCGCAGAACGCCAGCAGTGCCGCCACCGACGCCTCGCTGCGCACGTCCTCCAGCACGCTGATCGCATAGGTCACCAGGCGCGGGTCCTCCAGCAGCGGCAGCAGCCCTGCAACGCCCTGGTGGCCGAATGCCGCGCACGCCTGCGCCCACGGTGCCATCGGTGCGAAGTGCGTGCCATCGGCGTTGTACTGGAAATCCTCGCGCCAGCGGTACAGCGCACACAGCCGCTCGATCTCGGCCGCGCCCTCGGCACCGTGCTCCAGCACGAAGCGGATCAGGTCCTCCACTTCCACGTTGCCGCCATGCTCGAGCGGCGCGGTGCCCTTGGCCGCTTTTTTGGCCAGCGCGTTGAATTTCATGATGAGTGACTGTTCCTGGCGTGAAGCAGTCGAGCATGGCTCGACTCTACAAATAGAGCGGAGCCGCAGGCCCCGCTTTTGATTCTATTCCTTTGATCCACGTGGCTGACGCGCACGGAAACCGTCCGTGGCCGGGTGGGTGGGGCAGGCGGGACCGCAGGCGCCATGGATGGCGCCTACGAGCCCCCATGGTGAAGT
>NZ_JACVTT010000105.1:0-15266 GCF_016624665.1 Stenotrophomonas sp. S39
GGGCATGGCCCGGCGCTACCGGGGCGCCGAATGGTAGCGCCGGGCCATGCCCGGCGAGCGCAGCGGCGTCGCGGCGATCTCAGGCCAGGTTGAAACCGGCGCTGCGGGCCAGGCCGTCGAAATCCGGGAAGGACGTGGCGACGTTGGCGATGTCGTTGATGCGCACTTCGCCGCCGCTGATCTGGCCGGCAATGGCAAACGCCATCGCAATGCGGTGGTCACCGTGGCTTTCGATGGTGCCGCTGCCCAGGGTGATGCCACCGTGCAGCGTGGCGCCGTCCTCGGTTTCATCCACCTGCATGCCCAGCGCGCGCAGGCCGGTGGCCATGGCCGCTAGGCGGTCCGATTCCTTCACCCGCAGCTCGGCAGCGCCGCTCACCACGGTCTGGCCTTCGGCGGCGGCGGCGGCCACGAACAGGGCCGGGAATTCGTCGATCATGTCCGGCACAAGCGCTTCGGGAATGCGCGCGCCCTTCAGCGGGGCGTAGCGCACCACCAGGTCGGCCACCGGTTCACCGCCCTGCTCGGCCGGATTCTCTTCGGTGATGTCCGCGCCCATCAGGCGCAGCGCGTGCAGCAGGCCAGTGCGGCGCGGGTTGAGGCCGACCTGCTTCAGGCGCAGCTCGGACCCCGGGATGATGCTGGCGGCCACCAGGAAGAAGGCCGCGGAGGAGAAATCGGCCGGAACAACAATGTCGGTGGCGCGCAGGCGCTGGCCGCCACGCAGGCGGGCCTTGCCCGGCGAGAACTCGATGTCCACGCCGAAGGCCGACAGCATGCGCTCGGTGTAGTCGCGGGTCGGGTGCGGTTCGAGCACGCTGGTTTCGCCCTGCGCGTACAGGCCGGCCAGCAGCACGGCCGACTTCACCTGCGCGCTGGCCACCGGCGAGGCGAAATCAATCCCCTGCAGCGACTGGCCGCCATGCACGTGCAGCGGCGGCGTGCCATCGCTTTCGGTGTCGATCTTCGCGCCCATCTGCGCGAGCGGGCCGGTGACGCGGCGCATCGGCCGGCCGGACAGCGATTCATCACCCACCAGGGTGCAGTCGAACGCCTGGCCTGCCAGCAGACCGGCCAGCAGGCGCATGCCGGTGCCGGCGTTACCGCAGTCCAGCGGCGCGCTGGGGGCCTGCAGGCCGTCGATGCCGACGCCGTGGACGATGCGCTGCGACGCACTGGGGGTCTCGATGCGCACGCCGAGCTGGCTGAAGATGCGCGCGGTGGCACGGGTGTCTTCGCCTTCCAGGAAGCCCTCGATATGCGAGGTGCCATCGGCCAGCGCGGCAAACATCACCGAGCGGTGCGAGACCGACTTGTCGCCGGGGATGGTCAGGCTGCCCTGCAGCGGCTGGCCCTTGCGGGCAATCCAGTGTTGCGCGTTGCTCATCGTTCGATCATTCCGTAAACGCCGGCACGCCGGCGGTGCATCAAAGGGCGCGGCACGCGGCCGCAACGGCAATCAAGGCACGGCAACCGGGTAGGAACCCAGCACCTTGATCTGCGCCGAGTGCGCTTCCAGCTCGGCCAGCGCGGCCTGCATCGGTGCGTCGTCGATATGGCCGGCCAGGTCGATGAAGAAGCCGTATTCCCACTTGCCGTGGTGCGAGGGGCGCGACTCGATGCGGTTCATGCTGATGCCATGGCGGGCGAACGGGCTGAGCACATCGAACAGCGCGCCGGGCTTGTCATGGATGAACACCAGCACCGAAGTGCGGTCGTGGCCGGAGGTCGGGAAGATGTTGCGGCCCACCACCAGGAAACGGGTGGTGTTGTCGGCATCGTTCTGGATGGGCTTGGTGACGACCTTCTTCAGGCCGTACACATGACCGGCGCTTTCGCCACCAATGGCGGCCGCGTCGTCGGCATTGCGCGCACGGCGCGCGCCTTCGGCGTTGCTGGCCACCGGGATCTTCTCGGCCTTGGGCAGGTTGGCGCGCATCCACGCCGAGGTCTGCATGAACGACTGCGGGTGGCCGTAGACGCGCTCGATATCCTCCAGGCGGCCACTGCGCGACATCAGGTACTGCTGCACGCGCAGTTCCACTTCACCGCAGATCTTGAGGTTGGAGGTGAGGAACATGTCCAGGGTGATCTGGATGGTGCCCTGCCCCGAATTTTCCACCGGCACCACGCCGAAATCAGCGTTGCCCGCTTCCACTTCCTGGAACACTTCTTCGATGCTGGCCATCGGCAGGCCCAGCGCCGAGCGGCCGAAGTGCTTGAGCACGGCCTGCTGGCTGAAGGTGCCTTCCGGACCGAGGTAACCGATCTTCAGCGGTTCCTGCTGGGCCAGGCAGGCCGACATGATTTCACGGTAGACGTGCACCAGCACTTCATCGCTGAGCGGGCCTTCGTTGCGGTCCACCACCATGCGCAGCACCTGGGCTTCGCGCTCGGGGCGGTAGTAATCGACGGCGGCGGCAAGCTTGCCCTTGGCCTTGCCGACCTGGTGGGCGAACTGCGCACGCTCGGCGATCAGGCTCTGGATGTCACGGTCGATCTGGTCGATCTTGGAGCGCACGTCGGCCAGTGCCAGCGGCGCCTGGGTCGGCACCGGGGTAGTCTTGGACGAGGCCTTGCCCTTGGGCGCGGCGGCGGCCTTGGCGGACTCGCCCTTCTTCGGCGACTTCTTGCTGGGTTTGCTTGCCATCGGAATTCCTTGTTGCGGGGCACGCACCCGACGGTGCGCGCCGTTCATTGCTCAGCCGTAGCGCTGCTGGAAATCGGCCATGAAGGCGACCAGCGCCTCGGCCCCGGCCAGCGGCATGGCGTTGTACAGCGAGGCACGGATGCCACCGACCACCTTGTGGCCCTTCAGCGCCAGCAGGCCGGCGGCCTTGGCCTCGGCCACGAAGCGGGCATCGAGATCGGCGTTGGGCAGGAAGAACGGGATGTTCATCCGCGAGCGCGCCGAGTGCGCCACTTCGTTGCGGTAGAAACCGCCGGAGGCATCGATGGCGCCGTACACCAGCGCAGCCTTGGCGGCATTGCGCTTGGCGAACTCGACCACGCCACCTTCGGCCAGCATCCACTTGAACACCAGGCCGGCCAGGTACCAGTTCCAGGTGGGCGGGGTGTTGAGCATCGAATCGCGGGCGACATGCGAGCGGTAGTCGAAGATGTCCGCGCGGGCCTGGCCACTGCGCTCGAGCAGGTCGCGGCGGATGATCATCACCGCGATGCCGACCGGGCCCAGGTTCTTCTGCGCGCCGGCATAGATGACGCCATAGCGGCGCACATCCAGCGGCTCGCTGGCGATGGACGAGCTGAAATCGGCCACCAGCGGGACGTCGCCGGTGTCGGGCACATCACGGAACTCGACGCCGTGGATGGTCTCGTTGGCGGTGATGTGGACGTAGGCGGCATCGCTGGAAAGCTGCCAGCTGCTGCGCTCGGGCAGCGCGCGGTAGCCATTGGCTTCGCTGCTGGCGGCGATGTTGACGCCGACATAGGGGCTGGCCTGCTTGACCGCCGTCTTGCCCCAGTGGCCGCTGACCACATAGTCGGCACGCTGGCCGGCCTGGGCGAAGTTGAGCGGGATGAGCGCCTGCTGGGTGGTGGCGCCGCCGGGCAGGAACAGCACGGCGTAGTCATCGGGGATATCGAGCAGGCGGCGCAGGTCGGCCTCGGCCTCGGCGGCCACGGACATGAATTCCGGGCCGCGATGGCTCATTTCCACGATCGAGGCGCCGGCACCGTGCCAGTCCAGCATTTCCGCCTGCGCCTGGCGCAGGACCGATTCCGGCAAGGTTGCAGGGCCGGCACTGAAGTTGAACGCGCGCGTCATGTCACACCTGTGGGGCAAGACGCCTAGTATGCCGCAGTGCACCAGCCTTGCGGCCTGGTGCGGCAAGGGAAATTTGGTTTCATTGGAATCCATTTTCCACGCGCGGCACCGGTAGCGCCGGGGCATGCCCGGCGGACGCAGATCAGCGCGCGCCGAACCAGAGCAGCAGGCTGAGCACGCCCGCCAGCAGCAGCGCACTTGCCAGCAGCCACGGCCAACGCCGTACCCGGCGCGGGGCCACGGGGGCATCGGCCACCTGCTCGGCGTCCTGGCCGGCGTCGTCCTCGGCCGGCAGCGGGCGCCGGCGCGGATCGTGCGGCACTTCCAGCACGAAGCGGTGCTGGCCATCGAACACGATCTGGTCGCCTGGCTGCAGCCAGCAGTGGCGCACGGCCACGCCGTTGACCCGGGCACCGTCGGCACTGCCGAGGTCGCGCAGCAGCACGCGGTCGCCGTGCACTTCCACCCGCGCGTGCTGTTCGGCAAACGCAGGATCGTCAATCCCGATATCGGCGTCACCACCACTGCCCACCAGGCGCGGGCGCGACAGGGTGTAGCTGCGGCCATGGTGCAGGCCGCCGACACCGCGCAGCAGGCGCTGCTCATCGGCGCTGCCCTCGCTGGCCGGCGACGGTGCCTGCAGCAGGCTCTCGACCTCACCCTGCAGGAGCATTTCCACGCCATCCACATACACCGCATCGCCTGCACGCAGCAGGGCCATGCGCCGCACCGGGCGGCCGTTCACGTGGATGCTGCGGATGCCATTGCCAACCTGCAGCCAGAGGCCGCGGTCGTCCATGCAGAACTGGGCCAGCAGGAGCGCGCCATGGCCGGGATCGCCCAGCCGCACGCTGCCGTTTGCCTGGCGCACGATGCGCTGCACCCCGGGCCGCAGGGGCTGGTCGGGCTGTTGTTGTTGACTGAAGTGAACTAGCAGGTTCTGCACGCGGCGCAGACTAGCAGGTTGCTCGCCAAGGCAGAAGAACCGGCGACGGGCGCTTGGCGTGGCGCCCGCCGATGCGCACAATGGCCGCCCTCTTTGATATCCCCGCCCAGCGCCAGGAGCCTGCATGTCCACCATCGATGTCCGCCACGCCCACGCCCTGCCCGATGCACAGGCCCGCGAGGCGATCGAACAGGTTGCCGCCAAGCTGGGCGAGCGCTTCGGCCTGAAGTCCAGCTGGGCTGCCGACGTGCTGAACTTCAGCGGCAGCGGCGTGGACGGCGCCATCGAGCTGCAGCCGGGCGCGGTGCGCGTGACTGCCAAGCTGGGCTTCCTGCTGTCGGCCATGAAGGGCATGGTGGAAAGCGAGATCCAGCGCGTGTTGAAGGAAAAGCTGGGCTGAACCCTGGCTGCGGTCATCACGGCCCAGCAACGTTCGTGCGCGCTACCCTCGGGGGCAGGTCCAACTCCCCCGGGAAGCGCGATGAACCAGTACGAGAATGACGACCGCCGTGACGACGACGCTTCGTTCGGCGAACAGGCCGAGCGCTTTTCGCGCCGATTCAGCGATTCGGCACAGCAGGTCTGGCTGGCCGGCCTCGGTGCCCTGGGCCGCGCACAGGCCGAAGGCAGCCGCTTCTTCGATGGCCTGGTGAAGGAAGGCGAAGCCTGGGAAGCCCGCCGCCGCGAACGCAGCGGTGAGCAGGGGCCGGGCTGGCGCGACAACGTGGAGACCTCGCTGGACGAGGCCCGCGAAAAGGCGTCCGGCACCTGGAACAAGGTCGAGAAGGCGTTCGATGACCAGGTGCAGGGCGTCCTCAAGCGCCTGCACGTACCCACCGCCGATGAACTGTCCGCGCTCGAAGCGCGCCTGGATGTGCTGCATGCACGCCTGGCCAAGCTGGAGAACCGCGCGGCCTCGGGCAGCGATGCGCCCGCACCGGGCAGCCACCAATCGCCGGGTGGCGTGCCCTGACCGTCGATTGTTGCAATGCAATAAAGATTGTCTGACAATCGCGACGAACCCGCCAATCGCTTCGCCTGCCGTTTGTTCCCTCCCCTCACGGCTTCAGGATTGGCGGGTTTTTTCGTGCCTGCGCCACGCGGATCTGCGGGCTGCATCACAATCCGTGTCAGGAACGTCCTGACGCATTCGGGCGGCGCGGCCTTTACACTGTGGTCTTCCGTTTTCGCCCCTTCCGCTCTCTTCCTGCATGCTCCCTTGGATCCTGGCCCTGCTGTCGGCCCTGCTTACCTGCACCCTGGCAATCGTCTATCTGTGGTGGATCAAGCGGCGGCGAACGGAAATGCAACTGGGGCTGCAAGCCCTGGCGGGCATGCATTGGCGTGAGTTTTCGACGCTGATCAAGCGGATGCTCCGCGAGCAGCGCGGCCTGCGCGAAGTGGCCGACCCGACCGAGGAAGTCCGCGAGCCGAGCAGTGATTTCCTGCTGAGCGATGGCCCCAACACCTGGCTGGTGTCCTGCAAGCATGGCCTGGCCTACCGCATCGGTACGGCCGCCGTGAACGAGCTGGGCGCGGTCGCGCGCCTGGGCGGCGCCAAGGGCGGCCTGCTGATTACCGAAGGCCGCGTCGAGCGCGATGGCCTGGCCGCTGCGGAAAAGCAGTCGGTGGAAGTACTGGACGGCCCGCGCCTGTGGCCGCTGCTGCAGGCCTACCTGCCGGGCGAGATTGAAACGCGCGTGCGCGCCACGGCCCGGCATGAAGCCCTGCGCCGCATCGCCATTGCCGCGCTGGGCGCGGTGACCCTGGGCCTGCTGGTCGGGCTGGGCCTGCAGGGGCTGCATGTGGAACCCACCGCCACGGCGGCGGAAAGCACGCCCGTGCCGGCCCCTGCACCGTCACCCGCACCCGAACCCGCCGCAGCCGAGGCGCAACCGGCCGCAACGCCGATGGCGAGCGCGGAGGATGTGGCTGCGCCGGTCGCACCGGCCGCACCCACCGCAGCCGCACCCGCTGCAGCGGCCAATGGCGACCGCAACGACCTCAATCCGGATACGGCCACCCTGGACCGTTACCAGGCCGAAATGGCCCGCGCGTTGTCCCGCCAGCCGGGCATTGCCAGCGGCGTCTGGCTGACCCGTCAGACCCTGGCCATCAACCGCACCGGCGAGCTGGAAGCGGTGTGGCCGCGGGTGTGCCAGGAAGTGCTGCGCTACCCCGCCCTGCGCAACGTGCGCGTGCAGATCAACGCCCGCCCCGGCGTGGACGAGCCGGTGCGCTGGCGGCAGTGCGCCACGTATTGATGGGGCAACATCCACGCATGGCGTGGATGGATAGACGATTCCGCGGCTTCAACCCAACGCGGCAAGGTGGGCGATGTAGCTTGAACGCGATTCGCCGGCCGCCTTGGCCTGCGCATCCAACCTTGCAAGGATCCGCCGCGGCAGGCTGATGTTGACCCGCTCGACGGTATCGTCCAACAGGGCTGGATCAATGTTGATGTAAGCAAGAATCCAGTGCGTGCCGGTGGCAGCTTCGGCCACGAGCTTCTGCGGCGCAGACGGCGTCGGGATGGAGTTCCCTGCATCCAACGCGGCGTCAATCCAGGCAAGCGCGGCCTCCTCCGCCGAACTGAGCGCTTCATCAAGCGTGTCGGCAGCAGAGAAACAGCCCGGCAGATCGGGCACGACCACGCCCCAGGCTGTACGTTCGTCACCGGCTTCGATCAAGACTGGATATCGCATGGGACCCTCTACGTCAGCCCAGCAAGCTTCCGGATCGCCTTTATCAGGCCTGTCCCCAGATCCTTCTTTGGATGGGGCACAGTAATGATGTGCGCGCGACGCGGATGTACAAACACGTGATGGGATCCACGAGTCCGTCGGCAGGTCCATCCCGCCGCGCGTAGTTCCCGGATAAGGTCCCCGCTCTTCATGCGCGGACGATACACATCGTACACACGCGCCGACAGAGTTCAAGGCGACAGGTGGACGCCCTCGTTCGCCCTAACGTGCACCCGGCGCGAAACGCGCCACCAGGTCCCAGGCATCGCCCAGAAACATCTGCCGCACGCGGGTGATGGGCTGGTCGCCGCGCCAGGTCAGGCGCTCGATCACCAGGCAGGCGGTGCCCGGCTTCACCTCAAGCAGCTTGGCGGCGGCCGCGTCCGCGCCCCACGCGCTGATGCGGTGCTGGGCGCGGGTCCAGGACACGTTCTGCAGCAGCCAGCTGCCCGGCGCGGTGGTGCTGAAATCCACCTCCAGCACCTCGGGCACGCCCACCGGGCTGATCAGGCGGTGCTCGAGCGCCAGCGGCCGGCCATCGGCCAGGTGCAGGCAGCGCATCGCCAGCAACGGCTCAGCGCCGGCCAGCTCCCTCTCGCCGGCATTGCCGGGCTCGGCCAGGCGCAGGTCGCGCTGCAGCAGCTGGTAGGCGTACTGGTGGCCGCGCGAGCCGACTTCCATGGCGATATCGGGAATCTCCAGCGCCACCTGTTCCAGGTGCGGGGGCTGCCGCGCCACGAAGGAACCGGCACGGCGGCGGCGCTCGATCATGCCGCTCTCGGCCAGCGCGGTCAGTACCTTGTTCACCGTCATCCGCGAGCAGCCGTACTGCTCCATCAGCTCGTGCTCGTACGGGATGCGGAAACCCGGCGCCCATTCGCCGCTGAGGATGCGGCTTTCCAGATCGCTGCGGATACGCTGGTTGAGCGTGGCGGACTTGCTGGCCTTCACGGGTGTGGGGGTCTCGATGAGGATCTCGACAAGCAGGGAGGCGGTCAGCCCAGCACGCCACGCAGGGCAGCGGCGAAGGCGGTGGTGATGGCCTCGCGCTGCAGGTGGCGGCCGTCGGCCACGACCTGGCGGCCATGGCGCCAGACCGAACGCAGCGCGCCATTACGTGCAGCGAAGACCCAGCTGTCAAGCCATGCGTCACCTTGTCGCACCTGCAGCGCCGGGTGCGCGGGGTCCAGTTCAAGCAGATCGGCGCTGGCCCCGACCTGCAGGCCGGCAGCCACGCCCAGCGCCTGCGCGCCGCCGTGCAGGGCACCTTCGAACAGGAAACGGCCGCTGCTGCGCGAGGCATCCGGGGCCAGCACGTTGCGTCCGCGCAGGGCCAGGCGCTGGCCATACTCGAGCAGGCGCAGTTCCTCAGGAGCGTCGATCAGCACGTTGGAATCGGAGCCGACGCCGAAACGTCCGCCTTCGCGGGCGAACGCCTGCATCGGGAACAGGCCATCGCCCAGGTTGGCCTCGGTGATCGGGCACAAGCCGGCCACCGCCTTGCTGGCCACCATCTGCGCGCGCTCGGCATCGGTGATGTGGGTGGCGTGCACCAGGCACCAGCGCGCATCCACCGCCGCGTGTTCGTACAGCCACTGCACCGGCCGCTGGCCGCTCCAGGCCAGGCAGGCCTCGACCTCGCGCACCTGCTCGGCAACGTGGATGTGTACCGGGCCGGTGGTCAGCGGCAGCAGCGCATCCAGTTCCTCGCCGGTGACCGCGCGCAGGCTGTGCGGGGCGATGCCCAGCACCGCGTCGGGCAACGTGGACAAGGCCGTCTTCGCCCCCTCCAGCAGCCGCGCGAACCCGTCCACGTCGTGGATCAGCCGGCGCTGCGCGGGATTGGGCGGCGCGCCGCCAAAATCGGCGTGTGCGTAGAAGACCGGCAGCAGGGTCAGGCCGATGCCGGTCTGGTCGGCGGCGGCGGCGATGCGCGCGCTCATCTCGGCCCGCAACGCGTAGGGCTGGCCATCGGCCTGGTGGTGCAGGTAATGGAACTCGCCGACCCGGGTGAAGCCGCTTTCCAGCATTTCCATGTAGGCCTGGGCGGCGATGGCCTGCACCGCGTCGGGGCGCAGGTGGGCCAGGAAGCGGTACATCAGCTCGCGCCAGCTCCAGAAACTGTCGCCGTGCCCCCCGCCGATTTCGGTCAGGCCCGCCATGCCGCGCTGGAAGGCGTGGCTGTGCAGGTTGGGCAGGCCCGGCAGCAGCAGGCCGACGCGGGTATCACCGTCCTGCGCGCCCTGCCCAGCGTCAATGCGGGCGATGCGGCCGCCCTGCACCTGCAGGCGCACATCGCGCGCCCAGCCCTCGCCCAGCAGGGCGTGGGCGGCATGGAAACTCTGCGGGGAACGCGAATCGGACATGGCTGGACAACCCGAAATGGACACCTATATTGTATAGACATATAAGCACAGCCGCGTTGTGGATGCCATGCACGTCGATACCCTCTGGTCCAACGTCCACCTGATGACCCTCGATGGCGAGGGGCTGGGTGTCATCACCGATGGCGTGCTGGCCTGCGCCGAAGGGCGCATCGTCCACGTCGGCACTGCCGGCAGCGACGCGCACCTGCGGCCGACCACCCGCATCGATGGCGAAGGCCGCTGGATCTCGCCGGGCCTGGTCGACTGCCACACCCACCTGGTCTACGCCGGCAACCGCGCCAACGAGTTCGAACAACGCCTGCAGGGGGTCAGCTACGCCGACATCGCCCGTGCCGGCGGCGGCATCGTCTCCACCGTGCGTGCCACCGGCGCCGCCTCGCCGCAACAGCTGGCCGACGAAAGCCGTCCGCGCCTGCTGGCCATGCGTGCCGAAGGCGTGACCACGGTGGAGATCAAATCCGGCTATGGCCTGACCCTGGACGACGAGCGTAAGCAGCTGCAGGTGGCACGCGCGCTGGGCGAGGAATGCCGGGTGACCGTGGTGCCGACCTTCCTCGGTGCGCATGCGGTACCCCCGGGGCGCGAGGCCCAGGAATACACCGACGAAGTGTGCAACGTGATGATTCCGGCCATCGCCGCCGACGGCCTGGCCGAAGCGGTGGACGTGTTCTGCGAAAACATCGCGTTCTCGCCTGCGCAGGCACGCCAGGTCTTCGAAGCCGCACGTGCCAACGGGTTGGCGGTGAAGATCCACGCCGAGCAGATGAGCAACCAGCATGGCGCCGAACTGGCCGCCAGCTTCGGCGCGCTGTCGGCCGACCATATCGAGCACCTGGACGATGCCGGCATCGCCGCGATGGCCGCGGCTGGCACCGTGGCGGTGCTGCTGCCCGGCGCCTTCTATTTCACCCGCGATACCACCCTGCCCCCGATCGCCGCGCTGCGTGCGGCCGGCGTGCCGCTGGCCTTGGCCACCGACAGCAACCCCGGCACCTCACCGCTGACCAGCCCGCTGCTGGCGATGAACATGGGTGCGACCCTGTTCCGCCTGACCGTGGACGAATGCATCGCTGGCTTCACCCGTGAAGCAGCGCGCGCGCTGGGCCATGGCGAGCGCATCGGCCGCCTGGCGGTGGGCATGGACTGCGACCTGGCGATCTGGGACATCGACGCGCCGGCCGACCTGGTCTATCGCATGGGATTCAATCCGCTGCACGCGCGCGTGGTGCGCGGGCAGCCCGACCTGCCTGCTTCCTGGAGCAACACATGAGCAACACCCTGGTTCTTCGCCCCGGCCATGTCACCCTCGCCCAGTGGCGGCAGGCCTATCGCGGTGCGCCGCTTGCGCTGGACCCGGCCGCACTGCCCGTGGTGCGCGCCAGTGCGGCGGCGGTGGCCGCCATCGTCGCCAAGGGCGCGCCGGTGTATGGCATCAACACCGGCTTCGGCAAGCTGGCCAGCGTGCGCATCGAGCGCGAAGACCTGGCCACCCTGCAGCGGAACATCGTGCTTTCGCATGCCGCCGGTGTGGGTGAGCCAATGCCGGCCAGCGTGGTGCGGCTGATGATGGCCCTGAAGCTGGTAAGCCTGGCCCAGGGCGCTTCGGGCGTGCGCGAGGAAACGCTGCTGCTGCTCGAAGCGATGCTGGTGAAGGGCGTGCTGCCGGTGGTGCCGGCACAGGGTTCGGTCGGTGCCTCCGGCGATCTGGCGCCGCTCTCACACCTGGCCAGCGTGATGCTGGGCGTAGGCGAGGCCTTCATCGGCGACGAGCGCCTGCCGGCGCTGGACGCACTGGCGCGTGCCGGCCTGCAGCCGGTGGAACTGGGTGCGAAGGAAGGCCTCGCGCTGCTCAACGGCACGCAGTTCTCCACCGCGTATGCGCTGGCGGGCCTGTTCGAGATCGAGACCGTGTTCCAGGCCGCGCTGGTCACCGGCGCGCTGTCGGTGGAAGCGGCGAAGGGCTCGGATACGCCGTTCGACCCGCGCATCCACGCCATCCGTGGCCAGCGCGGGCAGATCGCCACCGCCGCCACGCTGCGCTCGCTGATGCAGGGTTCGGACATCCGTGAGTCGCACCGCGACAACGACGTGCGCGTGCAGGACCCGTACTGCCTGCGCTGCCAGCCGCAGGTGATGGGCGCGGCGCTGGATATCCTGCGCCAGGCCGCGACCACGCTGGAAATCGAAGCCAATGGCGTGTCCGACAATCCGCTGGTGTTCACCGATACCGGCGAAGCTTTGTCTGGCGGCAACTTCCACGCCGAGCCGGTGGCCTTTGCCGCCGACATGCTGGCGATGGCGGTGTGCGAGATCGGCTCGATCAGCGAGCGTCGCCTGGCCATGCTGGTGGACCCGGCGCTGTCCGGCCTGCCGGCGTTCCTGACCCCGCGGCCCGGCCTCAATTCGGGCTTCATGATTCCGCAGGTAACCGCCGCCGCGCTCGTCTCTGAAAACAAGCAGCGCGCCTATCCGGCCAGCGTTGACTCGATCCCGACCTCGGCCAACCAGGAGGACCACGTCTCGATGGCCGCGCATGGCGCACGTCGTCTGATGCAGATGGCCGAGAACGCGGCCAACGTGATCGGTATCGAGCTGCTGGCCGCCGCGCAGGGCTGTGATTTCCACGCGCCGCTGCGCTCCAGCGCTGCGCTGGAGACCGTGCGAGCCACCCTGCGCGCGCAGGTGCCGACGCTGGAAGAAGACCGCTACTTCCACCCGGACATGGTGACCGCCACGAACCTGGTGCGCAGCGGCGCGCTGGCACAGGGCCTGGGTGAACTGCTGCCGACCGTGGAGCCGCAGGCATGAATGCCCGGCCCGAATGGCTGACGGTACACGAGGGCGACGCCCCGTTGATCGTCAGTTTCCCGCATACCGGCAGCGAGCTGCCGCACGAGCTGATGGGCGACTACCACTCGCCGTGGCTGGCACGTCGTGATGCCGACTGGTGGGTGCACGAGCTGTACGACTTCGTGCGCGGCATGGGCGCCACCACCGTGCGTTCGGCGATCTCGCGTTCGGTGATCGACCTCAACCGCGACCCCAGTGGCGTGTCGTTGTACCCGGGCCAGAACACCACCGGCCTGTGCCCGCTGACCACCTTCGACAACCAGCCGCTGTACCACGCCGGGCGCGAGCCGGATGACGCGGAGATCGCACGACGACGCGACACCTATTTCGCGCCCTACCACGACGCACTGGCTTCGCAGATCACGCGCCTGCGCGAGCGCCACGGCACGGTAGTGATGTATGACGCGCATTCGATACGCTCGCATATCCCGCACCTGTTCGAGGGCGAGCTGCCGCAGTTCAACCTGGGCACGGCCGGCCCGTCCGGCGCACTGGACACCTCCTGCGACAACGCGCTGAGCGATGTGGTGGAGAACCTGCTGAAGATCAGCGGCATGAGCCAGGTGCGCAACGGCCGCTTCAAGGGCGGCTGGATCACCCGCCATTACAGCGACATCGCCGGCGGCGTGCACACGCTGCAGATGGAGCTGGCCTGCCGTGGCTACATGCACGAGCCCCTGCCGGACCAGGTGGACGAGCACAGCTGGCCCACCCCGCTGGACCCCGACCACGCCGCACCGCTGCGCCACACCCTGGCGCAGGTGCTCAACGCCTGCCTTGAATTCGCTACCAACCGGAGCGCCGCATGACCCGCAACGACCCGAGCCGCACCATCATCGCGCCCACCGGCACCACGCTGAACGCCAAGAGCTGGCTGACTGAAGCGCCGCTGCGCATGCTGATGAACAACCTGCACCCGGACGTGGCCGAGCGCCCGCAGGAACTGGTGGTGTACGGCGGCATCGGCCGCGCCGCGCGTGACTGGGAAAGCTTCGACGCCATCGTCGAAACGCTCAAGCGCCTGGGAGACGACCAGACCCTGCTGGTGCAGTCGGGCAAGCCGGTGGGCGTGTTCCGCACCCACGCCGATGCACCGCGCGTGCTGATCGCCAATTCCAACCTGGTGCCACGCTGGGCCAACTGGGACCACTTCAACGAGCTGGATAAGAAGGGCCTGGCCATGTACGGCCAGATGACCGCTGGCAGCTGGATCTACATCGGCGCGCAGGGCATCGTGCAGGGCACCTACGAAACCTTCGTGGAAATGGGCCGCCAGCACTTCGGCGGCGATCTGACCGGCAAGTGGCTGTTCACCGGTGGCCTGGGTGGCATGGGTGGCGCACAGCCGCTGGCCGCGGTGATGGCCGGCGCGTCCTGCCTGGCCGTGGAGTGCCGCAAGAGCAGCATCGACATGCGCCTGCGCACCGGCTACCTGGACACCTGGACCGACAACTTGGACGAAGCGCTGCGGCTGATCGACGAAGCCTGCAAGGCGGGTACGCCGAAGTCGGTGGGCCTGCTGGGCAACGTGGCCGACGTGCTGGCTGAACTGCTGGCGCGCGGCATCCAGCCCGACCTGCTGACCGACCAGACCTCCGCGCACGACCCGGTGAACGGCTACCTGCCGCAGGGCTGGACCGTCGAGCAGTGGGACGAAAAGCGTGTCTCTGCGCCGAAGGAAGTGGAAAAGGCCGCGCGTGCCTCGATGGCCAACCACATCCGCGCCATGCTTGGCTTCCACGCACTGGGCGTGCCGACCGTGGACTACGGCAACAACCTGCGGCAGATGGCGCTGGAAGAAGGTGTGGCCAATGCCTTCGATTTCCCGGGCTTCGTGCCGGCCTACATCCGCCCGCTGTTCTGCCGCGGCATCGGCCCGTTCCGCTGGGCCGCACTGAGCGGCGACCCGGAAGACATCGCAAAGACCGATGCCAAGGTGAAGGAACTGATTCCGGACAACCCGCACCTGCACCGCTGGCTGGACATGGCTGCCGAGAAGATCAAGTTCCAGGGCCTGCCGGCGCGCATCTGCTGGGTCGGCCTGGGCGATCGCGATCGACTGGGCCTTGCCTTCAACGAGATGGTGGCCAACGGCGAACTGAAGGCACCGGTGGTGATTGGCCGTGACCACCTGGACAGCGGCAGCGTGGCCTCGCCGAACCGCGAAACCGAAGCGATGGCCGATAGTTCCGACGCGGTGTCCGACTGGCC
The DNA here is from genome assembly GCF_016624665.1 of Stenotrophomonas sp. S39. Lineage (NCBI taxonomy): Bacteria > Pseudomonadati > Pseudomonadota > Gammaproteobacteria > Lysobacterales > Lysobacteraceae > Stenotrophomonas > Stenotrophomonas sp. S39. The sequence goes on from NZ_JACVTT010000105.1 coordinate 14,926, forward strand.
GCTGCTGAATGCCCTGCTCAATACCGCCAGCGGCGCCACCTGGGTGTCGCTGCACCACGGCGGTGGCGTCGGCATGGGCTTCTCGCAGCACGCCGGCATGGTGATCGTCTGCGACGGTACCGAGGCGGCGGCGAAGCGGATTGGCCGCGTGCTGTGGAACGACCCGGCCACCGGCGTGATGCGCCATGCCGATGCCGGGTATGAGATCGCGGTTGAATGCGCGAAGGAAAAGGGGCTGGATCTGCCGGGGATTCTCGGCTGATCGAGCGTCGGGGGGGGCGGGCCCCCCCGCCCCCCCCCCCCCCCCCCCCCCCCCCCCCCCCCCCCCCCCCCCCCCCCCC
>NZ_JACVTT010000106.1:0-14566 GCF_016624665.1 Stenotrophomonas sp. S39
GTAGAGCCACCCCATGGGGTGGCTCTACTGTAGAGCCACCCCATGGGTGGCTAAATGATCAGCTGACCGTACGCCCACCATCCACGCGCAGGGTGTGGCCGGTGACGAAGCTGGCCTCGGCCACCAGCCAATACACCGCCTCGGCGATCTCCTCGACGGTGCCGATGCGGGCCAGCGGCGTGCGCGCCAGCAGTGCCTCGCGGGCGAAATCGTCCTTGCCCTGTTCCGGCCACAGGATCGCGCCCGGCGCCACGGCATTCACCCGCACCTTCGGGGCCAGTTCCAGTGCCAGCGAACGGGTGGCCATTTCCAGCGCGGCCTTGGCCATGGTGTAGGCGATGTGGTCGCGCATCGGGTCGGTGCCGTGCAGATCGGTCAGGTTGACGATGCAGCCCTGCTGCCGGCGCAGGTAGGGTGCGGCGGCCTGTGACAGCAGCAGCGGCGCGCGGGCATTGACCGCGTACAGCTCGTCCATGGCCGCGGCAGTCACCTGGCCCAGCGGGGTGGGGAAGAAGTTGGAGGCGTTGTTGACCAGCGCGTCCAGGCGGCCGAAGTGGGCCACGGCCTGTTCCACCAGATCGGACAGGGCATCGGCGTCGCGCAGGTCGGCCTGCAGGGCCAGCACGCTGCCCGGGCGGATGTTCTCCAGGTCGAACGCGGCCTGCTGCAGCTCGGCGCTGGACGTGTGGGTGTGCAGCACCACCGACCAGCCACAGGCGTGGAACTGGCGGGCGATGGCCGCACCGATCCGGCGGGCGCTGCCGGTGATCAGGGCCACGGGGGCGGTGTCGCTCATGAGGGTCCTCCAAGGCTCGGCTATCCTGTGCACCATTGTCACCGCATTCGAAGACACCATGCAGCCCACCTTCCCCCTGCCCGAAGCCGACGCCCTGGCCCACAGCGACCAGCTGGCGGCCGCCCTGCGTGCCGAAATCCTTGCGCAGGGCGGGGCGATCCCGTTCTCGCGCTTCATGGAGCTGTGCCTGTACGCCCCCGGCTGGGGCTATTACAGCGCCGGCGCCAGCAAGTTCGGCGGCAGTGGCGATTTCACCACCGCGCCCGAGCTCGGCAGCCTGTTCGCTGGCAGCGTGGCCAACGCGCTGGCCCCGGTGTTCGCCCAGCTGGATGCGCACGCGCGCATGCTGGAACTGGGCGGCGGCACCGGCGCTTTCGCCGAGGCCGTGCTGCTGCGCCTGGCCGAACTGGACGCGCTGCCAGCGCGTTACGCCATCCTCGAACCCAGTGCCGATCTGCGCCAGCGCCAGCAGCAGCGCCTGCAGCAGAACCTGCCGGCCGAGCTGGCCGGCCGGGTGGAATGGGTCGACCGCCCGTTCGACGATGACTGGGACGGCGTGGTGTTTGCCAACGAGGTGATCGACGCGCTGCCGACCCCGCGCTTCCTGATCAAGGACGGCGAGGTCTACGAGGAAACCGTCGAGCTGGATGGCGATGGCAACTTCATACGCGGCGCGCAGCCGGCCGACGTGCTGCTCAACGGCGCGGTGCGGCACCTGGAACGCTATCTGGAAAAGCCCTTCGCCGATGGCTACCGCTCCGAAGTGCTGCCGCAGCTGCCGTACTGGCTGCAGGCGGTGGCCGGCGGCCTGCAGCGTGGCGCGATGCTGTTCGTCGACTATGGCTACAACCGCGGCGAGTTCTACCAGCACGACCGCGATGATGGCACCGTGCGCGCGTTCTACCGCCACCACGTGCACAACGAGGTGTACCGCTGGCCGGGGCTGCAGGACATCACCGCGTCGGTCGATTTCACCGCCATGGCCGAAGCGGGCCTGCACGGTGGCTTCGAGCTGGCCGGTTACTGCAGCCAGACCAGCTTCCTGCTTGGCAACGGGCTGGACCAGGTGCTGGTGCTGGCCGAGGAGCGTACCGATGAAGTGGGCCGCATCCAGCTGCGCGACCAGGTGAAGAAGCTGACCCTGCCGACCGAGATGGGCGAGCGCTTCCAGGTGATCGGCCTGCAGCGCGAGGTGGATTTCGAACCGGCCTTCGAGCTGGGTGACCTGAGCTGGCGCCTGTGAGTGCGGCGTTGCCGGTGATCAAGCCGCTGCGTCGCCCACGGCTGTGGACGGCGCTGTGGCTGCTGGCAGTGCTGGTGGTGATCGTGGTCTGCCTGATTCCGCCGCCGCCGATCGACCTGCCGCAGAACGGCGACAAGGTCGAGCATTTCCTGGCCTATTTCATCCTGTCCGGCAGCGCGGTGCAGTTGTTCCGCCGTGGTACGCCGCTGCTGTGGGCGGGCGTGGGGCTGGTGCTGATGGGCGTGGGCATCGAGTTCGCGCAGGGCGCGCTGACCAGCAACCGCAGCGCCGACCCGATGGATGCACTGGCCAACACGATCGGCGTGTTGTCGGGCCTGGCGACCGCCCTGACCCCGCTGCGCGACATCCTGCTGCGCTGGCGGGGCTGAGGGGCCTGTAGAGGCGCGGCCCCCGGGGGGGGGGGCGCGCCCCCCCCCCGCCTGTCCTCAGCGCATCACTGCGCCAGGTAGCCGCCATCGATCGCGTAGTAGGTGCCGGTCGCGAACGAGGCGTCATCGCTGGCCAGCCAGGCCACCAGCGCGGCCACTTCCTCCGGCGTGCCCAGGCGCTTGAGCGCATGGCGGCCTTCCAGCGTGGCCCGCACCTTGGCATCCATCTTGTCCAGCAGCGGCGTGGCGATGAAGCCCGGGCCGACCGCGTTGATGCGGATGCCATCGGGAGCATGTTCCCATGCAGCGGTCTGGGTCAGGCCAACCACGCCGTGCTTGGCGGCCACGTAAGCGGTGGAACCGGCATAGCCCACCTGGCCCAGGATCGAGGCCATGTTGATGATGCTGCCGCCCTTGCCCGCCGCGCGCATCGCCTGGATCTGCGCACGCTGGCACAGGAACACGCTGGTGAGGTTCACGTCGACCACGCGCTTCCAGCCATCGACCGGGTAATCGCCACTGCTCGCGGCCGGGCCGCCGATGCCGGCGTTGTTCACCGCCACGTCGATGCCACCGAGTTCATTCACCGTGCGCTGCACGGCGGCTTCCACCGCCGCTTCATCGGTCACGTCCAATGCGATGCCGATGGCCTGCACGCCCTTCGCCTTCAGGCTCTGCACGGTGGCATCCACGGCGTCCTGTTTCAGGTCCCACACCGAAATGCTGGCACCCGATGCAGCGAGCAGTTCGGCCACGGCCAGGCCGATACCGGATACACCACCGGTCACGATCGCGGTCTTGCCCTTGAGCTGGTAATCGATCATCTGTGTTCTCCACGTGTTGGTAAGGCGTGCGGAGCGCGTCCGCCTGATGATGACGTTACGCCCGCGCGTGTTACGGACATGCCATCCCAGGGCGCCATCGACACGCACGGCCTGCAACGATCCTTCCCATCGCTGCAACGCGTTCGCGCCTATGCTCTGGCCCACACCTCTCCCCTGTGGAACCTTCGATGAGTCCTGCCGCCGATCTGTTGTTCACGCCTACCCGCCTTGGCGACATCGCCGTGGCCAATCGCATCGCCATGGCACCGCTGACGCGCAACCGGGCCCTGCCCGACCGCGTGCCCTCGCCGCTCGCCATTACCTATTACCAGCAGCGCGCCAGCGCTGGCCTGATCATCGCCGAGGCGACGCAGATCAGCCCACTCGGCCAGGGCTATCTGGATACCCCGGGCATCTACAGCGACGCGCAGGTTGCTGCATGGAAATCAGTGACCGACGCCGTGCACGCTGAAGGCGGACGCATCGTGCTGCAGCTCTGGCACGTCGGCCGCATCTCCCACACCAGCCTGTTGCCCGAAGGCGAAGTACCGGTGGCGCCGAGCGCGATCCGCGCCAATGGCAAGACCTTTACTGCCAATGGCTTCGAAGATGTGTCCGCGCCCCGGGCGCTGGCCATTGAAGAGATCCCGGCACTGATCGAGGACTACCGCATCGCTGCCCGCAATGCGATCGCTGCCGGCTTCGACGGTGTGGAAGTGCATGCGGCCAACGGCTATCTGATCGACCAGTTCCTGCGCGATGGCAGCAACCACCGCAGCGATGCCTACGGCGGCAGCATCGAGAACCGCACGCGCCTGTTGTTTGAAGTAGTGAGCGCCGTGGCCGAAACCATCGGCGCGGCGCGCACCGGTGTTCGCCTGTCGCCGGTCACGCCGGTCAACGATGCGCACGACAGCGATCCGCAGCCGCTGTTCGACCGCGCGGTGGAGCGCCTGGACACGATCGGCGGCCTGGCCTTCATCCATGTGATCGAAGGCGCCACCGGCGGCGACCGTGACAACCTGGCCTTCGACTACGCGGGCCTGCGCGCGCGTTTCCGTGGCCCGTGGATCGCCAACAACGGCTACGACGCTGCACGCGCCGAACAGGCCGTGGCCAGCGGCTACGCCGACATGGTCGCCTTCGGGCGCCCGTTCATCGCCAACCCTGATCTGGTTGCCCGCCTGCGCAGCGGCGCTGCGCTGGCCGATCTCGACCCCGCCACGCTGTATGGCGGCGGCGAGCACGGCTACACCGACTACCCTGCACTGGGCGCGTAAGCCAGCGTTGCGGCCCGTCGCTGCGGCGGCGGGCCCGCGCTAGAATGTCGTTGCGAGCCGACGCCAGCACTTTCCTCCCCAGCTGAGCGGCTTAGCAATGTCCCGATATTTCACGTTTGCCGATTACCGTCGCTTCGGTGATCGGCACGGCTATGACTATCGCGCCGACCCGCGCGACCTGCGCGATGATCAATGGATCGGTCGTGGCGAAATGCACGAACAGACCCTGCGCGGTGGCCTCAGCCTGGTCGCCACGGATGTGTGCAACCGCGTGGGCTATACGGCCACTGCCGAGCAGCGCCCGGGCCTGTCGATCCGGATGATGCTGGATGGGCAGGTGGATGTGCAGGTGCCGCAGCGTGAGGCCTTCAGCCTGCGCGCGGGTACCGCGATGACCAGCCATCACCGCGAACCGGTCGAGATGCGCGGCGTGCATCCGGGCAGCGTGCGCCTGCGCGGTGTAAGCCTGTGCCTGCCCGCGGATTTTGATGCGGAGCTGCTGCAGCAACCCGCGCTGCAGCAGGCGCTGCACGGACCCGGGGTCGGCTGCCGGCACTGGGCCATTCCGCACACGCTGCTGCCCGCGCTGTCGCAGTTGTTCGACAGCCCCTGGCAGGGTGGCCTGGATGCGCTGTGGCGCGAGGGCCTGGCCCTGCAGATCCTGGCCGTGGGCCTGCAGGCCGATGATCTTCATCCCGCCACACCCCGTGCGCTGCGTGCCGGCCAGCGCGCGCGGCTGGAACGCGTGCGTGCGTTCCTGCGCGAGGACCCCAGCCATGAGCACAGCCTGGTCGAGCTTGCGCAGATCGCCTGCATGAGCCCCAGTTCGCTGCGTCGTCATTTCGTGCAGCAGTACGGCTGCTCGGTGTTCGATTACCTGCACGAGCAGCGCATGCATCATGCCGAGCAGGGCCTGCGCGAGCGCGGCTGGAGCGTGGAGCAGGCCGCGGCGGCTACGGGCTATCGGCACCCGAGCAACTTCGCAGCCGCTTTCCGCAAGCGCTTCGGGTTGGTGCCCAGCCGCTGGCGCACCGGGCCCTCGAAGGTAGGTTGACCTGCTCTCGCGCGATTCCCGCTCTGGTGGGTGTCGACCGTTGGTCGACACGCTCTGGCATGGCATGCCGGCCAGCGGCCGGCACTACCATCGCCGGGCACGGCCCGGCGCTACCGATACCGCTCGATTCCCGCTCTGGTGGGTGTCGACTGTTGGTCGACACGCTCCTGCATGGCATGCCGGCCAGCGGCCGGCACTACCACCGTCCGGTTCAATACACCGGCAGGTCGATGTAACTGGCCTGCGCGGCGCTGTGCCAGACCCGCTGCGTGGCCTTCTGGTAATCGGCCGGCTTGGCCAGGTAGATGTTCGGCACGTAGGTCTGCGGGTTGCGGTCGTACAGCGGGAACAGGCTGGACTGCACCTGCACCATCACCCGGTGCCCCTTCTGGAATACATGGTTGGCATTGGGCAGGTCGAAGCGGTACGGCAGCACCTGGTTGGCGGCCAGTGCCTTGGGCGCGCTGAAGCTCTCGCGGTAGCGGCCACGGAAGATTGCCAGTGACACCGGCAGCTCGTAACCGCCCATCTCCGGCGTCGATGCCTCCTGGTCGGGATAGACGTCGATCAGCTTCACCACCCAGTCGCTGTCGGTGCCGCTGGTGGAGGCCTGCAGGTGCACCACCGGCGCGCCACCAATGCGAAGGGGTTCGTTCAGCGGTTCAGTGATGAAGGTCAGCACGTCCGGCCGACCGTCGACGAAGCGCTGGTCCTTCACCAGCCAGGTGGTCCACATGTCACGGTCGCCGAAGCGTACCGGACGCGGCACGAACGGCACCGGCTTGGCCGGGTCGGACACGTATTCCTCGAAATCACCCTCGCCCGCCGCCGGTGCCTGGAACGCCAGCTTGCCACCAGCGCGCAGGTACAGCGGCTTGCTGGCCGCAGTGCAGTCCTTCTCGCAACTGCGCGGCCAGCCCTGCAGGCGGTCCCAGTGGTTCTCGCCGGTGTTGTAGACCAGCACCGGTGGCGTATCGGCCTTCGGTGCGCCATCCACCAGGTACTGGTCGAAGAACGGCTTGAGCACGTCGCGGCGGAACTGCAGCGCGGTATCGCCATCGAACTTCAGCGCCCCCAGCTCGTTGCCGGTGTAGTTCACCTGGCTGTGCCGCCACGGTCCCATCACCAGGTAGTTGAGGGTGTTGCCGGTGTCACGGCCTTCCATCGCCCGGTAGGCGTGGTTGGCGCCCCACATGTCTTCCTGGTCCCACAGGCCCTGCAGCCACATGGTCGGCACCTTCAGCGGCGTCTTCGCCATCACTGCATCCAGCGCCTGGCCCTGCCAGAACGCATCGTAGGCCGGGTGCTCGACCAGCTTCTTCCACCAGGTCAGCTTGTCCACGCCGGTGAAGCGAGCGTAGTCACCGGCCGAGCCGATGCGCAGGAACGTGCTGTAGTCGTCGTAGCCGAGGCTGGGCAGCGGCGTGCCCTTGCCGCGCTTCTCGGTCTGCATGGCGAAGTAGTTGAAGTTGACCTGGCGGAACGCACCGTAGTTGAGCCAGTCATCGCCCATCCAGCCATCGACCATCGGGCTTTGCGGCGCGGCCACCTTCAGTGCGGGGTGCGGGTCGGTCAAGGCCATCACCACGGTGAACCCTTCATACGACGAGCCCAGCATGCCGACCTTGCCGTTGGTTTCCGGCACATGCTTGACCAGCCAGTCGATGGTGTCCCAGGCGTCGGTGGAATGGTCCACCTTGGTGTTGTTCAGCGGCCCGCGCAGCGGCCGGGTCATCACGTAATCGCCTTCGGAACCGTACTTGCCACGGATGTCCTGGAACACGCGGATGTAGCCGCCATCGACGAACACTTCATCGCCCTGCGGCAGCATGTCACGCATGCGCGGCGAATCGGTGCGGCTGGCGCGGCCGGCGGCATCGTACGGCGTGCGGGTCAGCAGGATCGGTGCGTTGTGCGCCCCCTTGGGCACCACGATGACGGTGTACAGCTTGGTGCCATCGCGCATCGGCACCATCACCACGCGCTTGTCATAGTCGCGGCCGACATCGGGGGCCACGAAGGGCTTTCCGCTGATGTCCGGGGTCATCGGCGGGGTATCGGCGGCCAGCACGGTGCTGGACAGGCAAAGGGCGATGGCTACAGCAACGGCACGCACACGCATGGAAACCCCTCCCGGCAGGAAAGACCCAAGCGTACTCCTGCCCCGCCCGGTGAAGTGTGTGCGGGCTTTGCGTTCCGCGCTCTTTGGAGGCAGGACTGATGGCACATGCCAACCGCTGCTGGGCAGCGCTCGCCGGGCATGGCCCGGCGCTACCGATCCGCGCGCCCGAGGTAGCGCCGGGCCATGCCCGGCGGATCCGTCAGCCCGATTGAACCTCATGCAGCGCCAACCATCGCCAGCGCCCCTGCTCCTGCCGCAGCACCGCCAGCGACTCGCGCCACGCGACCGCCCCATCGCCCACCGCATGCCCCTCGCGATAGCGCAGCACCGCCAGCGGTGACGGCGCTTCGATCACCTGCACCGCTTCGATGGCAATGCGCAAGCCAGGCCGTGCCCCATGCCCGCCGACGAACAACGCCTGTACCGCCTGCCGATCCAGGCGCCGCCCGGCGATGCCGACCATGCTGAAATCCGCGCAGAAGTGCGCCATCAGATCGTCGAGTGCTTCGGCGCCCACCTCGGCGCGGAACCAGGCCTGCAGCGTGTCGTGCAGTTCGTGGATTTCATGTTCGGCGGTGTGTTGCATCAGGCATGCTCCGGTTGCGCAATGGTCAGTGGCTGCGAGCGGCGCAACAGCGCCATCGGCAGCAGGGTAAGGACAGCGGCCAGGCCCAGCGCCACACCAGTGGCCCGCGCCGGCAACCATTGCAGGGCCAGGGCCAGCAGCAGCGCGATGGCGGCGGTGCCGAGGCAGAAGCTGAGCTGGCGGTTGAGATTCCACAGCGCGCTGGCATCACCCAGCGCTTCACCCTCCACACCGTGGAAGGCCAGCGTCTGTGCGGTGCTGCTGCACAGGCTGCCGCCGGCGCCCGTCAACGCGTACAACAGCGCTGCCAGCGCAAACGGAGGCTGCGGCAGCAGGGCCATCAGCAGCAAGCCACTGGCCTGCAAAAACATTCCGCCACGCAGCACCGCCGCAGGCCCGAAACGCGCCAGCAGGCGACGGCTACCGGTGATGGCCAGCGCCGAGGCCAGCGCCCACGGCAGCATCAATGCACCGATGCGTGCGGCGCTGTAGCCCGCCTGGTGCAGCTGCAGCGTGCTGGCCAGCTGGCTGCCAATGAAAACGCCCGGCACCGCCAGGTAGACCAGCATTGCCAGCCGCAACCCGCGATGGGACAGCAGCGACCAGCGCAGCAGCGGCTGTGCCTGCTGGCGCGCGTGGCGCAGGTGGGCGGTCGCCAGCACCAGCGCCAGCAGCAACAGCACCGCGCCGGCAATCCGGTGGCCGGGTTCGCCCAGCCAGGTCAGCGCCAGCAGCAGCACGCCCAGCGCGCTCATCGCGGTGGCCAGCGCATAGGCCTGCAGGCGGGGCGCAGTGCGATCGCCATCGGCCGGCATCCAGGCCAGTACCAGACCCATCGCCGCCAGTGCCAGCGGCAGGCTGGCCCAGAGTACGCCCCGCCAGGACAGCCACTGCACCAGCAGCCCGCCCAGCGCCGGCGCCAGCGCTGGCACCAGCAGTGCTACCAGCAGGATGCGCCGGGTCAGCGCCCCACGCTGCCCAGGGCTGCATTGCCGGTAGGCCGCGGCCTGCGCGACAGGAATCAGCAGGCCGCCGGCAAGGCCCTGCAGCAGCCGCCATCCCAGCAGCCAGCCGATACCCGGCGCCGCACCGGCCAAGGCCGCCGCCAACGCGAACAGCAGCAGGGCCGCCAGCAACAGTCTTCGTTCACCGCAGCGCGCGGCCAGCCACGGCGCCAGCGGAATCACCACGCTCAAGCCCAGCATGTAGGCCGTGCCAACCCATGCCAGGGTGCTGATGTCCGCCTGCAGTTCGGCTGCCAGCGCCGGATAGGCCACCGTAGCGATGAACATGTTGACCAGGTCCAGCGCGAACACCAGCAGGAAGATCGCCTCATGGCGCAGGCGGGGAGAGGGCATCGGCGGCGCTCCAGCGGGGAAGCGGCCAGCATGCCTTTCGACGATTGTTGGAAAAACACGACACCAACTGCAACACTGTCAAATCTGTTTTGACAATGAACCGCCATGGTCAGCCTGGACCGCTTTGACATCTTCCGTGCCGTGGTGGACGCCGGCAGCCTTACCGCAGCCGCCGAGCGCCTGGGCCTGAGCCGCGCAGTGGTCAGCTTCAACCTGAAGCGGCTGGAGCACGAGCTGGGCGTGACCCTGCTGCTGCGCAGTACCCGCCACCTGGCGCTGACCGAGGCCGGCGAACAGTTCCTGCAGCACTGCGTGCAGGCACTGGAGGCAGCGCAGGCGGCCATCGATGCCGCGCGCCGCGACCAGCATCAGCTGCAGGGCACGCTGCGCCTGACCACCACGCCGGAGTACGCGCAGCTGCGGCTCATCCCGGCGCTGGAGGCATTCCGTGCACGACACCCGGCGCTGCAGCTGCATCTGTCCACGTCGCCAGCACCGGCCGACCTGATTCCGGAGCGCTTCGACCTGGCCATCCGCCTTGGCCGCCTGCCGGATTCAGGCCTGCACGCCAGCGAACTGGAACGCCACCCACTGTGCGCGGTGGCGGCGCCTTCACTGCTGGCACGCCTGCCCTCTGCCGATGCGGCCGATGATCCGGTGCAGCTGGGCACCCTGCCCCGCCTGGGCTACCCGCGCCTGGCCGATGTGCCGGTGGTTGCGCCCGATGGCAGCGACGCGTTGTTTGCCACCAACCCGGGCAATGCCGTGGTGCGCGTGGACGGCGCCAGCAGCCTGCGCGCCTTCGCCCTGGCCGGTGCCGGGGTGACCGTGCTGCCGCGCTGGCTGATCGAGGACGACCTGGCCCTGGATCGCCTGCGGCCGGTGCTGCGCCAGCACCGTTTCCCGCAGCAGAGCGTGTACGCGGTCTACCCGCACAGTACGCAGCCCTCGCCGAAGGTGCGGCAGCTGATCGATTTCCTGCGCGGGTGGTTCACCGGCACGCCCGGGTGATGACGGCGTCCGCCGGGCACGGCCTTCTGTAGAGCCGAGCCCACGCTCGGCTCCGTTCTACAACAGCCGAGCATGGGCTCGGCTCTACAGTAGATCTCCGGTAGCGGCCGGGCCGGGCCCCCCGGGGCCGCGGCCCCACTGGGGTTTCGCCCGCGCCCGCCCCGGCGAGCGCAGCGGCCCTACACAAACAGAAACGGCCCCTTTCGGGGCCGTGTCTTCACGCATCAACAACCCGCAGTATCAGCGCAGCACCTGCTCCACCAGCTGCACGTCCACGCTCTGCAGCGGCTCGGCGGCGTTGCGCGACAGCTGCACCTGGTAGGTGCCACCGTCGATCTTCCACTGGCGGGCCTGCGCATCGTAGTGGGCCAGGGTCTTCGGCTCGGCTTCGATGCGGATGCGGCGCTGTTCGCCCGGCTGCAGCTGCACCTTGTCATAGCCGATCAGGCGGATCGGCGTGGTGTTGCCGGCCGGCAGCTTCAGGTACAGCTGGGCCACATCGGCACCGGCGCGCTTGCCGGTGTTGCGGATGTCCACGCTGGCCACCAGGCGCGAACCTTCCACGCTCACCTTCAGGTTTTCATAGGCGAAGGAGGTGTAGGACAGGCCATGGCCGAAGGCGAAGGTCGGAGTCAGGCCCTTGGCCGCCATCCACTTGTAGCCGACGTTGGCGCCTTCGATATCGAAATCGAACACGTCACCGAATTCCTTCTTCGGCTTGAAGCCCAGGCCGTCGATGTGCGGGCGCGGCAGCTGCGATTCGTCCACCACCCAGGTGACCGGCAGGCGGCCAGACGGGTTGGCCTGGCCGGTCAGCAGCGCGGCGATGCCTTCGCCACCGCGGATGCCCGGGTACCAGGCCTGCAGCATCGCCGGCACCTGCGCCAGCCACGGGGTGCGCACCGGGCCGTTGGTTTCCAGCACCAGCACCGTCTTCGGGTTGGCCTTGGCCACCGCCGAGATCAGTGCATCCTGGTTGTCCGGCAACTGCATGTCCGGCAGATCCACCGATTCGGCCGCCCACTGGGTGGCAAACACGATGGCCACGTCGGCCTGCGCCGCCGCCTTGGCCGCCGCGGCGGCGTTGGTGCCGTCCACATACTCGATGGTCGCGTCCGGGCGCGCTGCGCGCAGCGATTCCAGCGGCGAGGACGGGTGGAAGATCACCGGGCCCGGCCAGGTGGTCGGCATCACGCCCGGCACTGCGTTGGTGCCCTTGGCGGTCACGCCCACCATCGACGAACCACCACCACCGATCACGCCCTTGTCGGCATGGCCGCCGATGATGACGATGCGCTTCACGCTGTCGGCCAGCGGCAGCAGGTTGCCTTCATTGCGCAGCAGCACGCTGCCCTCTTCCACCGTGCGCTGGGCAACGGCGTAGCCGGCTTCGGCATCCACCTTCTGGTGCTGCGGCGGGTTGTCGAAGTTGCCGTGCAGGAACATCGTGCGCAGGATGCGCGCCACCATGTCGTTCAGGCGCGCCTGCGGCACTACGCCGCCGTGCACGGCCAGGCGCAGCGGTTCGTCGAAGAACACTGCCGCGTCGAACACTTCACCGGCCGACTGCTGGTCCAGGCCGGCCAGCGCCGCCTTCGAACCACTGTGCACGCCACCCCAGTCGGACATCACGAAACCGGGGAACTTCCATTCCTGCTTCAGCACCTGGTTCATCAGGTAGCCGTTCTCGCAGCCGTAAGTGCCGTTGATCTTGTTGTACGAGCACATCGCCACACCCGGGCGGCCGGCGTCCAGCGCGATCTCGAAGGCCAGCAGGTCCGATTCGTGCATGGCCTGTTCGCCGATGCGCACGTCGTGGAAGTTGCGACGGGTCTCCATGTCGTTCAGTGCGAAGTGCTTCATCGAGGAGATCACGTGCTGGCTCTGCACGCCCTGGATGAGCGCGCCGACCATCGAGCCGGCCAGCAGGGGATCCTCACCGGCGTATTCGAAGTTGCGGCCGTTGCGCGGGTCACGCTGCAGGTTGACGCTGCCCGACAGCAGGATGTTGAAGCGCTGCTGCCACGCTTCGCGGCCCATGGTCGCGCCGCCGGCGAAGGCCACTTCGCGGTTCCAGCTGGACGCGGTGGACGGGCCGGACGGCATGGCGGTGGCGAAGTCACCCGGGCGAATGCCGCCCGGATTGGTCACACCCACGCCGGCATCGGCCGACTGCTGCGCCGGGATGCCCAGGCGCGGCACCGCAGGCACGAAACCGGCCGAACCCACGGCGCCTTCCGGCAGCGGGCCACCGTCCTTGCCCAGCCCGAAGTAGCTGTGCAGCATCTGGAACTTCTCGTCCTCGGTCATCGCCTTCAGCAGCAGCGCGGCGCGCGCATCGGCGTTGAGGGTGGTGTCCATCCACGGCTGCTCGCCACCCTTGTCGGCCACGTAGGCCAGGGTCAGCAGGGTCGCGCGCAGGGTGCTGCCATCAATCTTGAACGGCGCGCTGCTGGCCGCCTGGAAGCCATCGCTGAAGTAGCTGGCATCGGCTTCCAGGGCCACGCGGGCCGGGTCGAAGCCGGCCGCCTTGGCCGACTCACCGGCCACCGCACCCAGCAGCACCGCCGGTGCGCCCAGGCGTGAACGGGTGACCAGGGCGGGCAGGCGCGCGGCACCCGCGCCGGCATCGGTGTACAGCGCCACGGTGTGGCGGCCGTCGTCCAGGCGCAGGTAGTTCAGGCCCGGCTGGTCGGGGCCGGATTCGGCGGCGATCGGCAGGCGCGTCAGCACGGCCTGGCCCTGCTGGGTCTGGCCATCATCCTTGCCGGCGGCGATGAAGCGGTATTCGTAGCCCAGGCCATCGGCCAGCAGCTGCAGCGGGTCGACCTGGCCGATGCCGCGCTGCACCTGGCGCACGCTGACCGCGTCCACCTTCAGGGATTTCAGCTGGGCAGCCAGGGCGGGGATCGCATCCTGGGTCGGTGCCTGTTCCAGGGTCAGCACGGTGAAGGCGGCCGTGTCGGCCCAGGCCGGGGCGGCCAGCGCGGCAGACAGCGCAAGGGACAGGGCGAGCGGCTTTGTAAACGTTTTCATCGGCGGGCGTAATTCCGTTGCCAAGGCAATCGGTCCAGGGAAAGTGCCGCCGAAGGGTGCAGCGTTCATGCCGCGCGGGCGTTGCCAGGCAACACACCGCGGGCCAGGGGACGGACCGGTCTGCGCGCGGGACCCTCCTCCCGGCGTGACAACCTGCCTGCCCGGGCCGCAGAGCGACCCATCTTGTTAAGATTGTGCGAGGGCATTGATGGCTGTCAACAGGACCTAAGTCACAGGCCGCTGCGACGGCATGGTTATCAGGCCATCACCGGCGGTCATCAGCGGGCCGCAGGGGCGTACCGATAATGGGAGTCCCCGGCGATGGACCGAGCCCATGAACGTACACCGCACTTTCGACCACCTCTGGCGCGACCGCTGTGATACCTCCAGCCAGCGCAGCCCGCGCGTGCTGATCCGCGTGTTCGTCACCCCCGGCGAACTGGAGCGCAGCGTCGCGTTCTACGAGCAGCTGCAGGGCGTGGTGGCCGATGCCGGCTTTCCGTTCCCCGATGCCGGCCTGCGCCTGGCCATGGTTGGCGCCTTCCTGCTGATCGAAGGCAGCGATGATGCGCTGGCGCCGTTCACCTCCACCACCGGCACCCTGCTGGTCGACGATGTCCGGCCGTACCACGACCGGCTGGTGGCCGCCGGCGCCGAGATCATCTTCCCGCTGCAGGTCGTGCCCACCGGCGCGGCATTCAATGCGGTGCACCCTGATGGCACCGTGGTCGAATACGTGCACCACCGCCCGGACCCACACGGCCGGTGATGGCGCGGCCGGGCTGCCGCCCGGCACCCGCAGAGGCAACGTCAACGTCAAAAGCCTGCATTCCGTGGGATGGCGGGGTAGGTCCGGTTGAGGGGGAC
>NZ_JACVTT010000107.1:0-14330 GCF_016624665.1 Stenotrophomonas sp. S39
CCCCCCCCCCCCCCCCCCCCCCCCCCCCCCCCCCCCCCCCCCCCCCCGCCTTCGACAGTTTCCTGCGAGCTGTTGGAACCTGCTGCTATTGGTGGGTGCCGACCGTTGGTCGGCACGGGGTCGGATCCCGTTGCTGCGCAACAGCCTCTGACCCCAATCTGAAATTCGATATCTGACGGGTTCCATCCACGCATGGCGTGGATCTACTGGCCGCGATCGGTCGACCTTGGTCGACAGTAGATCCACGCCATGCGTGGATGCTTCTGCTTCTACCCGGATGCCCCGATGGGGTCAGGCCAGGTAGACCTGCCCATCGCGGATATCCACCGGCACCGCGCGCAGGCGGTCGCCCTTGCACGGGCCGGCAATGCAGTCGCCGCTGTCCAGCGCGAACGAGGCGCCGTGCGCAGCACACACCAGGTGGCCTTCACGGCTCTTCAGGAACTGACCGGGAGCCCAGTCAAGGCGGCGGCCGGCGTGCGGGCAGATGTTCAGGAATGCGCGCACCTGGGCGCCATCGCGGTACAGCACCAGCGATTCGGCATCGCCCTCGACCACCGCTTCGACCTCGGCAAAGGCCCCGTCGGCAAGGGCATCAAGGGCGATCAGGGCAGCGGCGGCAGTCATGGCGGAAGGCTCTTGCGGAAAACCGGATTGTCGCACGGCCGCTCATATGACTGGCTGCGACATGAACACAAGTCATTGATCCGTAATAAGCAAAGGCTATATTTAACGAGTTTTTCACTCAATGACAGTGGCGCATCCCGATACTCTGGTTTCGCTGATCCCAGCCCTATCGAGCCGCCATGTTTACTCGCGCTTCCGCCTTCAACCAGTTCCGCACCCTGTTCGCGCCGCGCAAGCCGCGCCACCCGCTGGTGCGCGTTGCCGTGGGCCTGCTCGGCCTGGCGATCCTGGCAGCGATGGTGTTCATCGGCGTGTTCGTCGGGGCGGCGATGATCCTGATCGGCCTGGCGTGGAAGCTGCTGGCGTCGCGCAAGCCCAGCGTCACGCGCCGTGCGGCGGATGCCAACGTGGTGGAAGGCGAATACCGCGTGGTGCGCAAGTCAGCTTTGCCGATGTCGCGCTGATGCGCTCGCCCGCTGACGTGGGCGCCGCACCGTTCTAGACTGCAGGGGCCTTCCTACTGGAACCCCCGCATGTCCACTGCCGTTGTTTCCGATGTGATCCCTGCCCCCGCCGTGCCGCGCGTACCGGTGGTGGGCGGTGGCACCTTCCCGGTCCACCGCATCTACTGCGTCGGCCGCAACTTCGCCGACCATGCGCGTGAGATGGGTGCTGCGGTGCCGGCGGCCGACGATCGCGGCCGCCCGATGTTCTTCTGCAAGCCGGCCGATGCCATCGTGGTCGGCCATGACGATGTAATCCCCTATCCCCCCGCCACCGGCAACCTGCACCACGAAGTGGAGCTGGTGGTGGCGATCGGCGTTGATGCGCCCGCCGGCGAGCTGGCCGTGGCCGATGCCGAGGCGCTGATCTACGGCTACGCCGTGGGCCTGGACCTGACCCGCCGCGACCTGCAGGCCGCCGCCAAGGAAAAGGGCCACCCGTGGGATTCGGCCAAGGGCTTCGATGCCTCCGCACCGATCAGCGAGATCGTGCACGCCGGTGAGGTGGGCGACCTGGCCGCATTGAACCTGTCGCTGGAAGTCAACGGCGAAGTGCGCCAGCAGTCGCTGCTCGACCAGATGATCTGGAACGTGCCGGAGATCCTGCATGAGCTGTCCAAGCTGTGGCAGCTGCGCGCCGGCGACCTGGTGTTCATGGGCACCCCGTCGGGCGTGGCCGCATTGAAGCCGGGCGACCGTTTCAGTGCACGACTGGAAAACGTGGCCGAACGCCACGGCGTCATCGCAGGCTGACATCGGCTGCGTTAACCTGCGCTCGAACCCTCGCCCTCAGGAGAAGAACAAGAATGGGAATGCTCACCGAGTTCAAGGAATTCGCGATGCGTGGCAACGTCATCGACCTCGCCGTCGGCGTGGTCATCGGCGCGGCCTTCGGCAAGATCGTCACCGCGCTGGTGGAGAAGATCATCATGCCGCCGCTGGGCATGCTGATCGGCAAGGTGGATTTCTCCGATCTGGCCTGGACGTTGTCGGCCGCCAGCATCGGACCGGATGGCAAGGAGATTCCGGCCGTGGTGATCGGCTACGGTGATTTCCTCAACACGCTGGTGCAGTTCATCATCGTGGCCTTCGCCATCTTCATGGTGATCAAGGTGATCAACCGCCTGTCGCGCAAGAAGGAAGCGGCACCGGCCGCACCGAAGGAAGAAGTGGTGCTGCTGCGCGAGATCCGCGACAGCCTGAAGAAGTAAGGACAGCCACCGGTAGCGCCGGGCCATGCCCGTCGAGCGCAGCGGTTGGTCGACGTTCGCCGGGCATGGCCCGGCGCTACCGCTTTGCCGGTCATGGCCGGAAAACAGCGTTCGCCGCCACCGTGACCTCCCGCCCATGCGCGGCACTGAACGACTGTTAAGCTCCAAGGCTGATTCCCTTCCCGGAGCTGTCCATGCGTCGCCGCGTCCTTGCCATCGCATCCTCCCTCGCCCTGCTGGCCGCGCCGGCCTTCGCGGCGCCGCGCACCACCACCCTGCCTCCGGCCTCGCTGGCCACCGCTGCGCAGCTGCGTGACCAGGCACTGGCCGACGACACCGGCTGGAAGGTGGTGGAATCGCTGACCACCGAGATCGGCCCGCGCATCGCCGGCAGCGAAGCCGACGCCCGCGCCGTGGCCTGGGCCGAAGCCAAGTTCAAGGCACTCGGCTTTGACAAGGTGTGGAAAGAGCCTGTGACCTTCCCCAAGTGGGAACGCCGCAGTGAACATGCCGCGGTGACCGGCAGGAACCCGCAGCCGCTGCAGATCACCGCCCTGGGCGGCAGCCCCGGCGGCAGCGTCGAGGCCGAGGTGGTGCGGTTTGCCGACCTTGCCGCGCTGCAGGCGGCACCGGAAGGTTCGCTGAAGGGCAAGATCGCCTTCGTCGATTACCAGATGCTGCCGTTCCGCGACGGCCGTGACTACGGCCGCGGCGGCGCGATCCGCAGCAAGGGCCCGTCCGAGGCGATCCGCAAGGGCGCGGTCGGTTTCCTCATGCGCTCGGCCGGTACCGATTCGCACCGCGTGCCGCATACCGGCATCACCCGCTTCGACGATGGCCTGACCCCGGTGCCGTCGGCGGCCCTCTCGGTGCCCGATGCCGACCAGCTGGCCCGCCTGGTCGCCCGTGGCACCACCACCGTGAAGGTGGCGCTGGACTGCGGCTGGGACGGCACTGCGACCTCCTACAACGTCATCGGCGAAATCACCGGACGCACACTGCCGAAGGAAGTGGTGGTGATCGGTGGTCATCTCGATTCCTGGGACCTGGGCACCGG
This sequence comes from Stenotrophomonas sp. S39, assembly GCF_016624665.1. Classification (NCBI taxonomy): domain Bacteria; kingdom Pseudomonadati; phylum Pseudomonadota; class Gammaproteobacteria; order Lysobacterales; family Lysobacteraceae; genus Stenotrophomonas; species Stenotrophomonas sp. S39. Next base: position 3,399 of record NZ_JACVTT010000107.1, read on the forward strand.
CGCCGTGGATGACGGCGCAGGCGTGGGCATCACCATGGCCGCCGGCCACCTGATCGGCCAGCTCAAGCAGGCCCCCAAGCGCACCATCCGCGTGATCGCCTTCGCCAATGAAGAACAGGGCCTGTATGGCGGCAAGGCGTACGCCGAGGCACATGCCAAGGACGTGACGCTGCACCAGCTGGCCGCCGAGAGCGATTTCGGTGCCGGCCGCATCTACGCCTTCAACACCGGCTCGCCGAACCCGGAAGGCTCGCGTGACGCCACCCGGCAGATTGCCGAGGTGATGAAGCCGCTGGGCATCGAGTACATGGCCGACAAGGGTGGCCCGGGCCCGGATGTCGGCCCGCTGGCCGCCAAGGGCGGCGCGTGGGCGTGGCTGGCGCAGGATGGTTCGGATTACTTCCACCTGCACCACACCGCCGACGACACCCTGGACAAGATCGACCCGAAGGCACTGGCGCAGAACGTGGCCGCCTACACCGTGTTCGCCTACCTGGCGGCCGACGCCGATGGCAGTTTCGGCAGCGAAGCCAAGGCCACCACGCCGCCGAACGAGTGACGCGGTGAAGTGATGGGGTCAGAGCCTTCGCATGCGCGAGGGATCTGACCCCGTTTTCGTTTACCCCTGCCAGACCCGTGTGTTGCGCATGCCGATCGCCTGCGGCCTGAACAACGGATCACGCTGCTGCCGCTTCTGCTGTTCGTAATCGCGCAGTGCCGCCAGGGCGGGCCTTTGCAGCAGCAGGATGGCAGTGATGTTCAACCAGCTCATCATGCCCACACCGATATCACCCAGCGCCCAGGCCACCGTTGCGGTATTGACCGCCGAGTAGCCGGTTGCGCCCAGGAACAGCAGCTGGAAACCGGTGACCGTCGCGCGCCCGGGCCGGTCGCGGCACAGGTAGCTGACATTGGTTTCGGCCATGTAGTACAGGGCCAGGATCGTGGTGAACGCGAACGGCAGGATCGCCAGCGCGACGAACGACTTGCCGAACCCCGGCAGCGCCGATTCCACCGCATGCTGCACGAAGCGCGGCCCGGCCTCGACACCCTGCAGGTTGGCGAGCAGCAGGCGCGCCTCGTCGGGCACACCGTTCACGGCCGGATCGTAGACGTTGTACAGCCCGGTCGACAGGATCAGGAACGCGGTTGCGCTGCACACCACCATGGTGTCGATGTAGACCGAGAACGACTGCACCAGGCCCTGCTTGACCGGATGCGAGACTTCCGCCGCTGCGGCCGGATGCGCACCACTGCCCATGCCTGCCTCGTTGGACAGCACGCCACGACGCACGCCCCACTGGATGGCGGTGCCGATCATCGCGCCGAACGCGGCGTCCGCGCCGAACGCACTGCGCAGCACCAGCGCGAAAACCTCGGGAACCCTGTCGACGTTGATGACCATGACCACGGCGGCGACCAGCAGGTAAGCCACGGCCATGATCGGCACCACCCACTCGGCAACGCGGGCGATGCGTCGCACGCCGCCGTACAGGACCGCCGCAAGGACGGCCAGCAGCACCGCCGTGGTGCCCGCCACCGGAATGCCCCAGGCCTCGTTCACCGCGCCGGTGATGGCATTGGACTGGGTGCCGGCCAGCATCGCCCCCGCCAGCACGGTGACCAGCGCGAACAGCACTGCATACCAGCGCTGGCCCAGGCCCTTTTCGATGTAGTAGGCCGGCCCGCCCCGGTATTGGCCGCTGGCGTCGCGCTCCTTGTAGATCTGTGCCAGCGTCGATTCGATGAAGGCACTTGAGGCGCCGAGGAAGGCCACGATCCACATCCAGAAGATGGCCCCCGGGCCGCCAAAGGCGATGGCCATGGCGACACCGGCGATGTTGCCGACACCGACCCGGCTGGACAGTGACAGCGACAGCGCCTGGAAGGGCGAAACGCCCGCCTCGGAGCGCTCGTGGCGGAACATCAGGCGCAGCATGTCAGGCAGCGCGCGCAGCTGGATGAAGCGCGTGCGCACGCTGAAGTACAGGCCGGCCAGCAGGCAGAGCACGACCAGCCAGGGGCTCCAGATGATGCCCAGCAGGACATTGACGATCGATTCGATGCTCATGGCCGCCCCCTCAGAAGAACACGCCCAGGGCGACCTGGGGGCTGATGATGCGGCCGGTATTGCGCCCGGCCAGGGTGATCTCGACGCCGGCAATCAGCCCCAGCGACGGGCTGAAGTGGTACTCCACCGCTGGCGCCACCGACAGCGAGCGGCTGGCCGGGCGCTGTTCGTCGATACGTCGCCCGCCCCCGTCAGCGGTGGGCATGAAGCCGATCAGGCGCTGGCCGGTCTCGCGGCTGGCGGCAAGTTCCATCACCCCGACCCAGCGGTCGTTGAAGCTGTACTCGCCGGCCACCGACAGGCCCAGCACCGAGCCTCGCGCGATATGGCCCTGGAAGCCCGCTTCGGTGCCGTAGATGCTGGCGCCCGACAGCGCGGTACGCGCCGGCGCCGGCCCGGCCATCAGTTGCCCACGCCAGCGCAGCGGTCGCCCGTTCGGCATCCACACCACCTGCTGCACACCGAGCGCGACGGTGGTGCGCTGCACGCCATCGCCCTGCGCATCCAGGGGGTTGCCGGTGATGCGGTCGTGGCTGCCGGTGCTGAAGCGCTGCGACACCGCCAGCGAAACCGCAGGCCGGGTGCCATCGGCGCTGGGTGCCTGCAGCAGGTACTGCAGGCGGGCGGTGGTATCGCCGGCGCGGAAGCCACCACTGTGCCCGGTGCCGGACTCCGCCCGCGACGCGCTGAGGTTCACCTGGCCCATCAGGCGGTCGCTGAAGCCGTACATCACCGGCATGACCACCGCCCACGCGCCGCTGTCCTGCGCGCTGCGCTGGCGCTCGCCGTCGGCATCGTAGTGGGCGTTGCTGTCGACGCGGACCAGGTAGGGTTCGAGGAACCAGCGGCCCTGCGGCAGGCCCGCGGGATTGGGGGTGATCAACGGCCCCATGAAGTTGACGTTTTCCAGGCTGCGTTCGTTGGCGCAGGCACTGGCACTGGCCAGCGCGCTGGCCAGCAGCAGGGACACGGACAGGGTGCGTTGCAGATGGGACATGACAGCCACTCCGGGGACAACGAGGGATGGAGTTCCACCCTGCGTCGCCGGCGATGGCCGACCTATGAGGAAAGTTTCAAATTTCCAGCGCGCTTTCAGCGCTGTAAAGCATGCTTGGCAATCGACGGGGGTCAGAGCCCTTGCATGCGCGAGGAATCCGACCCCGCTCCGCGGTCAACTGGCTGGGGTCAGACCCCTCGCCTTGGGCGAGGGCTCTGACCCCGATCCGGGTGCTCAGCCGCGGCGGCTGGCCCACTGCGCCAGCAGTACCGCCGTCGCCGAGGCGACGTTGAGGCTTTCCACCGCGCCGCTGCCGGGAATCGAGACCTGCTGGTCGCACTGGCTGGCCAGCGCGCGATCCATGCCCTCGCCCTCGGCACCCATCACATACACCAGGCGCGCGGGCAGCTCGGCACGGAACACGTCCTGTCCGCCCTCGACCAGGGTCGCGGCCAGCCCGAAGCCCGCCGCACGCAGCGCCGCCATGGCCTCTGCGTCACCGGGCAGCTGCACCAGCGGCAGGGCCTCGGCGCCACCTTCGGCCACGCGCGCGGCGGCACCGGACAGCGCCAGGGTGCTGCCGGCCGGCAGCAGCAGCGCCTTGGCGCCGAAGTGCGCGGCCGAGCGCAGGATCGCACCCAGGTTGTGCGGGTTGCCCACGCCATCCAGCCACAGCGCCAGCGCCGGGCCATCGCCCACCTGCTGCAGCCACTGCGCCAGCGGCAGCACCGGCGCGCGCACCACGTCAGCCACCACGCCCTCATGGTGGGTGGTGCCGGCCAGCTTGTTCAGGTCGCCGTCTTCCACCACGCGGTACCCCACGCGGTTGGCCACGCACCACTTCAGCAGCGGCTGCAGGCGCGGAATGCGCGCCTCCAGCAGGTACAGCTTGCGCAGCGCCTGCGGGCGCGCTTCGAAGGCGGCCAGCACGGCGTTCAGGCCGAACAGGCGCAGCTCATCGTTGCCGCCACGGCCGCCACCACCCGTGGCCGGCACCTCCGGACGCGGCAACGGCGTTGCGCGTGGCGGACGGGCGGACGGGCGGCGGTTGTTCCAGGGGTTGTTCACTTACACATTCTCCTGCTTGCGCTGGCGCCAGAAGTCGGCGTTCTTGATGCCCAGGGCATCCGGGTCGAACGTCGGATCCAGGCCCAGCTTCTTCTGTCGTTCGTAGTCACGCAGGGCCAGCATGGCCGGCTTCTGCACGATCAGGATGGCGATGATGTTCAGCCAGGCCATCAGGCCCACGCCGATGTCACCCAGTGCCCAGGCCAGGGTCGCATTATGGAATGCGCCGAACACGACCATGGCGATGATGCCCAGGCGCAGCACCAGCACGGTCAGCGGGCGCTTCCTGTTGTGGTTGACGTAGGTCAGGTTGGTTTCGGCCATGTAGTAATAGGCCATGATGGTGGTGAAGGCGAAGAAGAAGATGGCGATCGAGACGAACGCCGCGCCCCAGCCCGGCAGCACCGCTTCCACGCCGGCCTGCGCGTAGCCGGCGCCTTCGGGAATACCGGCCAGGCCCTGGAAGATCGGCGGCGCGTTGGCGCCTGCAGGCGAGTACACGTTGTAGGTGCCGCTGGCCAGGATCAGGAACGCGGTGGCGGTGCACACCATCATGGTGTCGAAGTAGATGGCGAAGGCCTGCACGTAGCCCTGCTTGGCCGGGTGCGAAACCTCGGAGGCCGCGGCGGCGTGCGGGCCCGAGCCCTGGCCGGCTTCATTGGCGTAGATGCCGCGCTTGATGCCCCACTCCACCGCCAGGCCCATCATCGCGCCAAACGCCGCGTGGGTGCCGAAGGCGCTGTCGAAGATGATGCCGAACATTTCCGGCACGCGGTCGTAGTTGATGACCATGATGACGATGGCCATCAGGATGAAGGCGGCGGCCATGAACGGCACCACCACTTCGGCGAAGTTGGCGATGCGCTTGACGCCACCGAAGATGACCACGCCCAGCAGCAGCGCCACGGCGATGCCGATGCCCAGCTTCAGCGCTTCGACCGAACTCATGCCCAGCATCTGGCCATCCAGCGGGCCGCACACGGCAGTGCCACGGCAGGCGTTGATGACGCTGTCAGCGATGGCGTTGGCCTGCACGCCCGGCATCAGGAAACCGGCGGCGATGATCGTGGCGATGGCGAAGGCCAGCGCATACCACTTCAGGCCCATGGCCTTTTCGATGTAGTACGCCGGGCCACCGCGGTAGCGGCCCTCGGCATCCTTGGTCTTGTAGATCTGCGCCAGGGTGCATTCCACGTACGAGGTGGACGCGCCGAGGAAGCCCATCACCCACATCCAGAAGATGGCACCCGGGCCGCCGAACGCGATGGCGGTGGCCACGCCGGCGATGTTGCCGATGCCCATGCGGCCGGCCATCGACATGGCCAGGGCCTGGAAGGAGGACACGCCGGCCTCGGACTTCTCGCCCTGCACGGTCAGGCGGCACATCTCGAAGAAACCGCGGATCTGCATGAAGCGGGTGCGCAGGCTGAAATACAGGCCGGCGCCCAGGCACACCACGATGAGGGCCTTGCTCCAGATGATGCTGTTGATGAAATGTACGGTTGCTTCCACGCGCGCTCTCTCCAGTCGGCGGGTTGTAAGGACGTCCCGTCGGCTGGAAGGGACCGGACCGATTCTCCCTGATCGAAGGTCGCTGCGATAGCGCTGTTTTGTAGAGCCCAGGCCCAGGGCGGGGCGGGGGCCCCCCCCCCCCCCCCGGGGGGGCCCGCCCTCTACAGGTCCCTGCGTACCCGGGCGAAACGGCGCAGGTCGTGCAGGACGCCGCGCTTGTAGACGGCGCAGCGGGCCGTGCCCTCTTCGGCAAAGCCATTTGCCAGCAGCACGCGGGCCGAGCCCTCGTTGAAATCCAACACCTCGGCCTGCAGCCTGAACAGGCGCAGCTCGTCCATCACCCACGGCGCGAACAGGCCCACCACCCGGGTCATCACGCCCTGCCCCCACAACGCCCGGCCCAGCCAGTACCCCAGTTCAGCGGTGTGCCCGCGCTCGGCCGTGCCGGGTTGTGCGCCGACGCTGCCGCAGGCCTGGCCGTCGATCTCGATGGCCAGGTTGAGGGTGCCGGGGCCAAGCACGCGGCCGGCCAGGAAGGCCTCGCCGTCCGCACGCGTGTAGGGGCTCGGGAAGCGGTCGCGCAGGCCGCGCGAGACCTCCGGATCGTCGGCATGGCGCAGCAGCGACGCCAGGTCGTCGCTGCGCCAGGGGCGCAGGCAGAAGCCTTCGCCCTGCAGCCGAGGGTCAGGCATGACCGCCCACCGAAGGCGACTCGGCTTCCTGCTTCTCCAGTTCGCGCTTCACTGCTTCGGGCGAACGCGTGTACGGGGCCAGGCGCGCATAGAACGCCGGCACCACGAACAGCGACAGGAAGGTGGACAGGGTGACGCCGAAGATGATCACGACGCCGATGGTGCCACGGCTGGCCGAACCTGGGCCACCGGCCACCACCAGCGGGATGGCGCCGACCACGGTGGCGATCGAGGTCATCAGGATCGGTCGCAGGCGCACCACGGCCGATTCGATGATGGCCGCGCGCACGGTACGCCCGTCATCGCGCAGCTGGTTGGCGAACTCGACGATCAGGATGCCGTTCTTGGCGGCCAGGCCCACCAGCATCACGATGCCGATCTGGCTGAACAGGTTCACCGTACCGCCACTGACCCATAGCCCGACCAGCGCGCCGAGCACGCCCAGCGGCACGGTCAGCATGATGGTGAGCGGGTGGATGAAGCTCTCGAACTGCGCGGCCAGCACCAGGTACACCACCAGCAGGGCCATGGCGAAGGTCAGCAGCACAGCGCCACCGGCGCTCTGGTATTCGCGCGACTCGCCCTTCCAGTTGATCTGCGCGTACTGCGGCAGCTCCTCGCGGGTGACCTGCTGTGCCCAGGCGATGGCCTCGCCCAGAGGGTAGCCGGGGGCAAGGCCGGCGCTGATGGTGATCGAGCGCAGGCGGTTGAAGCGGTTCAGGGTGCCGGCCTCGGCCACTTCGCTGAGGGTGACCAGGTTGGACAGCGGCACCAGTTCGCCGGAGTTGGCACGCACGCGGATGGCGGCGAGGTCGGCCGGGCTGGCGCGGCCATCACGACCGGCCTGTACCAGCACGTCGTACTCCTCGCCGTTGTCGACGAAGGTGGTGACGCGGCGCGAGCCCATCATGGTTTCCAGTGCCGAACCGATCGCGGTGACCGGGACGCCGAGGTCGGCCGCACGCTGGCGGTCGATGTTCACCCGCATCTGCGGACGGGTTTCCTTGTAGTCCGAATCGGGGCCGACCAGGCCCGGGTTGTCGGCCATGCGCAGCAGGATGCGGTCACGCCACTGCGCGATCTCGGCATATTCCGGGCCACCCAGCACGATCTGGAACGGCTGGCCGCCACTGCGCACCAGGCCACCACCGACCTGCGTACGCACGCGCACGCCACGCAGGGTGTCCAGCTCCTTCTGCAGGTCGTTGGCCACGTCCACGGTGTTCTCGGTGCGCTGGCGCCACGGCTGCAGGAACACGCTGACGCGGCCGGTGTGCATTTCCTCGCTGGCACCGAAGCCGCCGGGCACGCGCGGGTTGGCGCGGGCGATGGTCTTGTCGGCGCCCACGTGCGGCGCCAGCAGTGCTTCGACCTGTTGCACCTGCTGCACGGTGTAGTCATAGCCGGCGCCTTCAGGGCCGTCGATCATGATCTGGAAGGAGCCACGGTCTTCGGCCGGGGCCAGCTCGGACGGCAGGATCTTCAGCAGGCCCCAGCTGGCAGCCAGTGCCAGCGCCATCACCACCAGGTAGATCCACAGGCGGTCGACGTGGTGGTCGAGCACGCGGCCGTAACCCGACGCCAGGCGCTCCAGGTTGCGGTTGATGACGCCATACAGGCCGCGCGGCGCGTGCCCGCTGTGCGGCTTGAGCAGCTTGGAGGCCATCATCGGCGTCAGCGTCAGCGCGACGAACGCGGACAGGGCCACTGCGGCGGCCAGCGCCACGGCCAGTTCGCGGAACAGGCGGCCGGTGTTGCCTTCGAGGAAACCGACCGGCAGGAACACCGCCACCAGCACGGCGGTCGTGGCGATGACCGCGAAAGCGACCTGGGTGGTGCCTCGCTTGGAGGCGACCAGCGGCGGTTCGCCAAGGTCGATGCGGCGCTGCACGTTCTCCACCACCACGATCGCATCGTCCACCACCAGGCCGATGCACAGCACCAGCGCCAGCAGGGTCAGCAGGTTGATCGAGAAACCGAAGGCGTACAGCGCGATGAAGGCCGCGACCAGGCAGACCGGCACGGTCACCGCGGGAATCAGCGCGGCGCGGAAGCTGCCCAGGAACAGCCAGATGACCGCCAGCACCAGCAGCATCGCTTCGATCAGGGTCGCGTAGACGCGATCGACGGCCGCTTCGATGAAGGTGGTGTTGTCGAAAGTGACCACGATCTGCGTGCCTTCGGGCAGCGTCGCGGCAACTTTCTCGGCTTCCGCGCGCGCGGCACGGGCCACGTCCAGCGAGTTGGCCGTGGAGGTCTTGACGATGCCCAGGCCGACGCCGGGTTCACCGTTGCTGCGGAAGTACGCGCGGCGTTCGGCCGAGGCCAGCTCGATCCTGGCAACATCGCCCATGCGCACCACGTAACCATCGCTGCCCTTGCCCAGCGGGATGGTGGCGAAATCCTCGGGCTTCACGTAGTTGCGCTCGACGCGCAGGGTGAAGTCGCGGTCGGTCGACTCGATGCGGCCGGCCGGCAGCTCCACGTTCTCGTTGCGCAGCGCGGTTTCCACGTCGCCGGTGGTCAGGCCGCGGGCGGCCAGCTGGTCGCGGTCCAGCCAGATGCGCATGGCATAGCGCTGGCGGCCACCGATGCGGACCTGGGCCACGCCATCGAGGCTGGAGAAGCGGTCGACCACGTAGCGGTCGGCGTAGTCGCTCAGTTCAAGCGTGTCCATCGTGGTGGAGGACATGTTGAACCAGATGATCGGGTCGGCATCACTCTCGACCTTGGCGATTTCCGGCGGGCGCGCCTCTTCGGGCATGCGGTCGGCCACGCGGCTGACCGCATCGCGCACATCGTTGGCGGCCGCTTCGATATCGCGGTTGGAGGTGAATTCGATGCTGACCTGCGAGCGGCCATTGCTGCTGCGCGCGTTGATCGTATCGATGCCTTCGATGCCGGCCAGCGCATCTTCCAGCACCTGGGTCACGCGGCTTTCGATGACCGCCGCCGAAGCACCGGTGTAATCCACCGACACCGAGACGATGGGCGGATCGATGGCCGGCAGCTCGCGCAGGGTCAGGCGGGTGAAGGACATGATGCCCAGCACCACCAGCAGCAGGCTCATCACCACGGCAAACACCGGCCGCTGGATGGAAATATCCGACAGCTTCATCCGCCGTTGCCCTCGGCCGGTGCCGCTGCCGGCGTCTTGGCCGGTGCGGTGCCGCTGGCCGGCGCGGCATCGGTCGCCGCCACCTTCAGGCCGGCGCGCAGCTTGCCGGTGCCATCGACCACGATGCGCTCGCCGCCCTGCAGGCCCTGGCGGATCTCGACCACGCCGGCACGACGCGCACCCGTGATCACGTCAATGCGCTCGACGGTGTCGTCGGCCTTGATGCGGTACATGAAGGTATCGCGGCCGACCTGCACCACGGCGATTTCCGGCACCACCAGCGCCGGGCGCTCGGGGCGGAACAGGCGCACGTCCAGCAGCATGCCCGGACGCAGCGCGTGATCGGCGTTGGCGAAGTCGGCGCGCACGGTCACCGCGCGGGTGGCCGGATCGACGCGCGCATCGATGGTGGTCACTTCGCCTTCGAAGGTACGGCCCGGCCAGGCGACGCTGGTCGCACTCACCTTGTCGCCGTTGGACAGCGCGGCCATTTCCACTTCCGGCACCTGGAAATCGACGTGCATGCGTTCAATGTCATCCAGGGTGGCGATGACGGTGGTCGGGGTCAGCAGCGTGCCCGGGCTGACCTGGCGGATGCCGAGTACGCCGGCGAACGGCGCACGCACGCGGCGGTCGCCGATGTCCGCCTGCATCTGCGCCACGCGTGCTTCGGCGGCGTCGCGGATCGACTTCTGGGTATCGAGGGTGGCGCTGGAGACCAGGCGCTGGGTCGCCAGTTCGCGCTGGCGCTTGTAGAGCTGGTCGGCTTCATGGAAGGTCGCCTGCGCCTGCACCAGTGCCGCCTCCTGGGCCTGCCCGCGCAGGGTCACGATGGGCGCACCGGCAGCGACCTGCTGGCCGCTTTCGAAGTGCACGCGGTCGACGATCTCGCTGACCTTGGCGGTAACGCTGATGGATTCACGCGCCTTGGCCGTCCCCAGCGCCTGCAGCGTGTCATTCCACTGCGAGGGCTGCACGACCTGGGCGGTGACCGGCACCGCTTCGCCCTGCCGACGCGCGGCGGCCTCCTGTTTGCCTGCGCACCCGGCCAGGACGGCCAGGCTGAGGCCAAGGGCCAGGGTCGAAGTGATACGAGCCAACATGAAAGGTCCTGGTTGATGCACGGCCGCCGAGTGTAGGCAAGGGGCTGCGAAAGCGATATGTGCCAAGCGTTTACTGGCGTGGAACAGGCCCTGCGGTGGCGCCGTGAACCCGTTCCATGCAAGGCTCGCCGGGGCAGTGTCGGCGTATGTCGGGATGTATCCAGCCGCACTTTGTCGTGCGTTGTCATCGTACAGTCGAGGCTGCTTGGCAGAGGGCGCCAGGCGGGGGTCGGCCCTGGCGGGGTCCGGCCCTGTTTTTTTTGTCCCGGCAGGGCTTGCAGCCCTGCACCTGCTCAATGCAACGGCAACGTCAAAAGCCTGCATTCCGTGGGTTGGCGGGGGGGGTCCGGTTGAGGGGGACGCCGTAAACC
>NZ_JACVTT010000108.1:0-14320 GCF_016624665.1 Stenotrophomonas sp. S39
AGGCCTCTTTGGCGACCTGCAATTTGAAACAAACCTCATATCTATTCATGTAACCCTCGGGGTCGGATCAGGTGTCCAACTCCCGGGGGTCACTTCAGGGATGGGTTTACGGCGTGTCCTGCAAGCCCACACCGCCCCGCCAGACCCACAGCCCAACCGCCGCTTTTGACGTTGAAGTTGACGTTGACGTTGACGTCCAGCGGGTCCCGGGCCGCCGGCCCGGGCAACAGAAAACCTACCGGTCGTCGCGCAGTTCGCCACCCGGCAGGAACACCCACGTCCGGGTCACCTGCAGGATATCCACGCCATCATCCGTCTTCGGCAGCGCCGGGAATGGCTGCGCCAGACTGATCACCCGCAAGGCCGCCTCATCCAGCAACGGTGTACCACTGGATTTCAGGATGCGGCTGCTTTCCACGCTGCCATCGCGGCGCACCCCCACGCTGATCACCACCTGGCCGCCCAGCCGGCGCTGGCGCGCTTCGTCCGGGTAGTTCAGGTTGCCCACCTGCTCGGCGCGGTCCACCCACGCACGCAAATAGTTGGCATAGGCGTATTCGCGCGTGCTGGCCGAGACGAACTTGCGGTTCGGGCGCTTGGCGTACTGCGCCGAGCGCAGGTGCACCTCGGCGGCGAGCCGGGCCATTTCCGCATCACGCTGCTCGCGCGCGGTCTGCGCCGCATCCGGCGTAGGCTCCAGCGGGGTGGGGCGGGCCTGCGCCTGCGCCACGGTGTCCTCGCCATTGCGGCTGCTGACCACCCGCGCCTGCGGTGGCGGCACCGGCGCGGCCGACTGCTGTTGCTGCGGCACCGGGCTCAGCCCGGCCTGGGCCTGCGGCACGATGCCGGTCTGGTTGTCACGCGGGCGCTGCGCACGGTCATGCTCGCCGCCGCCTTCCTGGCTGGCCGCCGCCAGGAAATCGGCCTGCTTCGGCGTCAGCGCCGTGCGCGTCTGGCTGAAGATCACCTCCAGCGTCGGCACCAGCGGCGCCTCGCCCTTGACGGCAAAGCCCACGCCCAGGATCAGCAGGGCGTGGACGATGACCGACAGGGCAAGGGTGGCCCCCAGCCGCTGCGCTTCGCGCGGCGGCGGGGCCAGCACAGCAGGTGCGGCGTCCATCAGCGCAGGCCGGCCTCGATCGCGTCGAACAGGGTGCCGGCGATGTTCAGGCCGTACTGCGCGTCCAGTTCGCGCACGCAGGTCGGGCTGGTCACGTTCACTTCGGTCAGGTAATCGCCGATCACGTCCAGGCCGACGAAGCGCATGCCGCGGCGCTTCATCTCCGGCCCGACCTGGGCGGCGATCCAGCGGTCACGCTCGCTCAACGGGCGGCCTTCGCCGCGGCCACCGGCGGCCAGGTTGCCGCGGAACTCGTCACCCTGCGGGATGCGCGCCAGGCAGTAGTCCACCGGTTCACCGTCGACCAGCAGGATGCGCTTGTCGCCGGCGGTGATGTCGGGGATGAACTTCTGGGCCAGCGCCAGCTTGCGGCCGCCGTCGGTCAGGGTTTCCAGTATCACATTCAGGTTCGGATCGCCCTGGCCGCTGCGGAAGATGGAGCGACCGCCCATGCCGTCCAGCGGCTTCAGCACGGCCTGGCCGTGTTCCAGGGCGAAGGCCTTCAGCGCCTTGGCGTCGCGGCTGACCAGGGTCGGCGGGCAGCACTGCGGGAACAGCAGGGCGGCCAGCTTCTCGTTGTAGTCGCGCAGGCCCTGCGGGTTGTTGACCACGCAGGCGCCGGCAGCGGCGGCCACGTCCAGCACCTGGGTGTCATAGACGTATTCGGCATCAACCGGCGGGTCCTTGCGCATCAGCACGATCTGGCCGGGGCCGAACATGGTGCGGCTGAATGCGCCAAGCTCGTACCAGCCAGCGGGGTCGTCGCGGACCTGCAGCGGGGCGGTCTGGGCCACGGCCACGCCGCCTTCCAGCGCCAGGCCGCCCGGCCGCACGTAGTGCAGGGCGTGGCCGCGGCGCTGGGCTTCCAGCAGCATGGCGAACGTGGTGTCCTTGGCGATCTTGATGTGGGCGATGGGGTCCATCACCACGATGACGTTCAACGGCATGGGTGCACCTGTCAGGCAAGGCGTTGATGGTAGCGGCAACGCCCCCCGCGTGCCTGCCCGGGGCAGTGCAACGCTGCGTCCGTCCTGCGGCCTGCGCAGTCATTGCCAAACGGGTCACGTTCAGCCAGCCGCCGACCCAAGCGCCGTGGGCGTGGCTTGAAGCGGGCGCCGGAAGTGCGATATAGATACGCCTTCGTAGCGGCCCCCAGCACAGAAGGGTCGCGCGCTTGGGGAAAGGCAATGACTGAAAACACGACTGCGGGCGGGGAGCTCGCAGGACTCCGGGTGATGGTCATCGATGACTCGAAGACCATCCGCAGGACTGCGGAAACACTGCTGAAGCGCGAAGGCTGCGAAGTAGTGACCGCGACCGATGGCTTCGAGGCCCTGGCCAAGATCGCCGACCAGCAGCCACAGATCATCTTCGTGGACATCATGATGCCCCGTCTCGACGGGTATCAGACCTGCGCGTTGATCAAGGGCAACCAGCTGTTCAAGGCGACGCCGGTGATCATGCTGTCCTCCAAGGACGGCCTGTTCGACAAGGCCCGCGGGCGCATCGTCGGCTCGGAACAGTACCTGACCAAGCCTTTCACGCGTGAAGAACTGCTGGGTGCCATCCGCACATACGTCAACGCCTGACCAGGGGGGAAAGGCACAATGGCTCGTATCGTCCTGATCGAGGATTCACCGACCGACCGCGCGGTGTTCACCCAGTGGCTGCGCCGTGCCGGCCACGAGGTGCTGGAAGCGGACAACGCTGAAGATGGCCTGCAGCTGGTGCGTGACCAGGTTCCGCAGCTGGTGCTGATGGACGTGGTCCTGCCCGGCATGAGCGGGTTCCAGGCTACCCGTGCGATGGCCCGCGACGCGGCGATCAAGCACATCCCGGTCATCATCGTCAGCACCAAGGCGATGGAAACCGACAAGGCATGGGGCCTGCGCCAGGGCGCGGCCGATTACATCGTCAAGCCGCCGCGCGAGGAAGACCTGATCGCGCGGATCAACGAACTGGTGGCCTGATGCGTTCGCCCTTCGACATTCTTGAAGCCTATGAACGGCGCAGCCTGTCCCATGCGGTGCAGCTGCCCGGGCGGCAGTTCGCCGAGGACATCTGGCGTGGCGTCGGTTTCCGCGTGGGACAGCGCCGGCTGGTATCCGATTTCCGCGAAGTGGTGGAAATCGTGCCGATGCCGCCGGTGACCCCGGTGCCCTGCGCGCAGCCCTGGCTGCTGGGCGTGGGCAACCTGCGCGGCAACCTGTTCCCGGTGGTCGACCTGAAGTATTTCCTGGAAGGCACGCGCACCGTGCAGCAGGAAGGCCAGCGCGTGCTGATCATGCGCCAGGCCGGCGGCGACGTTGCCCTGACCATCGACGAGCTGTTTGGCCAGCGCAGTTTCGAACTGGGCCAGCAGGTCCAGGCCGGCACTCTGGCCGAAGGCCGCTACGGTCACTTCGTCGATCGCGCCTTCCATGCCGATGGCTACGACTGGGGCGTGTTCTCGCTCTCGTTGCTGTCGCGCACCCCTGAATTCCGGCAAGCCGCGGCCTGAGGCCGGGCAACGCCCCCTGCATTGAAGATCGAGGTTGAACGATGAGTACTGCTTCGGACGCCCCCAAGACCGGCAAGCTGCGGCTGGGCGGCAGCAACCTCTGGCTGGCCCTGCTGGCCCTGTCGATGATCCTGTTCGGTGTGAACACCGGCGTATCCACCTGGCAGGGCAGCCGCCTGGCCGACGCCGGTTCCAAGGCGGCCGACCTGCAGGTGCTCTCGCAGCAGCTTGCCAACCAGGGCCGTGACGCCGTGGGCGGCAACGCGCAGTCGTTCACCGCCTTCAAGGCCACCCGCAACGCCATCGAGCAGAACGTGTCCACGCTGCAGGGCCGCTACGGCAACGAGCCGGGCGTGTCCAAGGCGATCACCCGCCTGTCCGACACCTGGACGCCGCTGGGCAAGCAGGCCGGCCAGCTGGTGGCCAGCGAGCCGGCAGTGCTGGCGCTGGCCGGCAACGCCAACAACTTCACCGGCGCCGTGCCGGGCCTGCAGGCCCAGCTGAACGAGCTGGTGCGCGCGATGTCCGCCTCCGGTGCCCCGGCATCGCAGGTGTACAGCGCCCTGCAGCAGGTCGTGGTGGCCGGTTCGATGGCCCGTCGCGTGACCGAAATGCGCGCCGGCGGCACCGCTGCGGCCGCTTCGGGCGACGCGCTGGCCCGCGACATCACCGTGTTCTCGCAGGTGCTCGATGGCCTGCGCAACGGCAATGAAGACCTCGGCATCACCGCTGTGCGCGGTGCCGGCGCCGTGGCCGCGCTGGAACAGTCGCAGCAGAAGTGGGAAGCGATGAAGCAGGACGCCGACGCGATCCTGGCCAGCTCGCGCCAGCTGTTTGCCGCGCAGTCGGCAGCCAATGCGCTGGGCCAGGGCTCGGCGCGCATGCTGGACGACAGCCGCAAGCTGTTCGAAGCGTTCTCCTCGTTCGGCTCGGTGTCCGATACCCGCCTGTTCCCGAACTTCTGGATCGGCGTGGTGTCCGGTGCGCTGTCGCTGATCGCGATCATCGGCTTCGTCTCCACCAGCGTGCGCAGCCGTTCGCGTGAGCAGGAACTGCGTTACCAGACCCAGGTGGAATTCAACAGCCGCAACCAGCAGGCGATCATGCGGCTGCTGGACGAAATCTCCTCGCTGGGTGAGGGCGACCTGACGGTGAAGGCCTCGGTGACCGAGGACATGACCGGCGCGATCGCAGACGCGATCAACTACGCCGTGGACGAACTGCGCCACCTGGTGACCACCATCAACGACACCTCGGCCAAGGTCGCCGTGTCCACCCAGGAAACCCAGGCCACCGCGATGCAGCTGGCGGAGGCCGCCGGCCACCAGGCCAACCAGATCACCTCGGCCTCGGACCGCATCGGCGAAATCGCAGCGAGCATCGAACAGGTGTCGCGCAACTCGGCCGAGTCGGCCGACGTGGCACAGCGCTCGGTGGTCATCGCCGCCGAGGGTGCCGGCGTGGTGCGCGAAACCATCCAGGGCATGGACCAGATCCGCGACCAGATCCAGGAAACCTCCAAGCGCATCAAGCGCCTGGGCGAGTCCTCGCAGGAGATCGGCTCGATCGTGGAACTGATCAACGACATTTCCGAGCAGACCAACATCCTGGCGTTGAACGCCGCCGTGCAGGCCGCATCGGCCGGTGAAGCCGGTCGCGGTTTCGCGGTCGTGGCCGACGAAGTGCAGCGCCTGGCAGAACGTACCTCGGGTGCGACCCGACGCATCGAAAACCTGGTCCAGGCCATTCAGGCCGATACCAACGAAGCGGTCACCTCGATGGAACAGACCACCGCCGAAGTGGTGTCCGGCGCGCGCCTGGCCGAGGACGCCGGCACCGCACTGACCGAGATCGAGCGCGTGTCCAACGCCCTCAATACCCTCATCAAGAACATCTCCATCGCCGCCCAGCAGCAGTCCGCGGCGGCCTCGGACATCACCCGCACGATGGGCGTGATCCGCCAGATCACCGGCCAGACCTCGCAGGGTGCCGGTCAGACCGCCGAGTCGATCGGCCACCTGGCGCAGTTGGCGGCCGACCTGCGTCGTTCGGTCGCCGACTTCAAGCTGCCGGCGTGACGCGGGCAGGGCGGCGAGCAAGGAATCATTCGATGAAGCATTTCCATTTTCCACGCCAGAATGCGCGCGGCCTCCGCGCGGCGGCGACCGGAGCGCGTCCATGAGCAGCCTGCGCGATGCGATGAGCCATGCAGCGCTGGGCTGGGTCAAGCCGGAGCTGGACGAGACCCTGCGCCAGGTGCGCCACGAGGTCGAGTACTTCGCCGAGGACCCGGCTGACGGCAGCCGCATGCGCATCTGCGCCGGCTACCTGCACCAGGTGCAGGGCACCCTGCGCATGGTCGAGCTGTATGCCCCGGCGATGGTGGCCGAGGAACTGGAACAGCTGGCCGTGGCTGTCGGCGAAGGCCGCGTGGCCGACCGCGATGAAGCCTGCGCCACGCTGATGCGCGGCAGCGTGCTGCTGCCCGATTACCTGGAACGCCTGCAGAACGGCCACCGCGATATTCCCATCGTGCTGATGCCGCTGCTGAACGAGATCCGCGCCGCGCGTGGCGAGGAAGGCGTGAATGACAGCGTGCTGTTCGCCTTTGCACCGGACAGCGTCAGCGCCACCGAAGCCGAGCTGGACCACGCCCGTGGCAGCCTGAGCGGACGCAACCGCGAGCTGCTCGACACCGTTGGCAGCGCGGTCAAGGAAGAACTGCTGCAGGTCAAGGATGCCCTGGACCTGCACCTGCGCACCGGCGGTGCGCCGCAGCAGCTGCAGGAACAGGTGACCAAGCTGGGCGCCGTCGGCGATACGCTGGGCATGATGGGCCTGGGCGCTGCCCGCAGCGTGGTCGCGCAGCAGCGCGATGCGTTGCTGGCCGTGGTCGAAGGCCGCCAGCAGATCGACGAGGACATGCTGCTGGATATCGCCGGCGCACTGCTCTATGTCGACGCGTCGCTGGACGACCAGGTCGCCCATCTGGGCGCCGGTGGCAGTGGCGAGGATGACCCGAGCGCGGTGGAGAACCGGCGCACGGTGGAAGTGCTGGCGCACGAGGCGATCGCCAATTTCGCCGCCGCCCGCGAGCATTTCGTCGCGTTCATCGAAACCAGCTGGAACCATGCCGAGCTGCAGGACGTGCCGCGCCTGCTGGGCGACGTGTCCGGTGCGCTGCGCATGCTCGACCTGGGCACCGCCGCCGACTACCTGCGTGGCGTGCAGCAGTACATCGAGGCCGAACTGATCGGCCGCCAGCGCGTGCCCAATGGCCGCCAGCTGGACACGCTGGCCGATGCCATGGCCAGCCTGGAGTACTACCTGGAAGCGCTGCGTGACCGCCGCCCGGGTCGCGAAGACATTCTCGACATCACCCGCAGCAGCCTGGAAACCCTGCGCTACTGGCCGCTGCCCGAGCGCGCCAGCGCCGGTGCCGAGGCCGACGCCGACGCGGTGCAGCCCATCGTGCGCGAAGGCGTGGCAGTGACCGCCGTGCCGCTGCAGCTGGATCCGGTGGAGATCGACGTGCAGCCTGCCGCACCGGCGCCGGGCGAGGTCCCGCCGTCGCTGCCGGACTTCACCTTCGATCCGCTGCCTGCTGCGCCGGTGGCCGACAACAGCCTGATGTTCGGTGCGCTGGGCGGGCAGGACACTGCCGCCACCCCGGAACAGGCCGAACCGGCGTCGTTGCTGTTCGCCGCTTCCACTGCGCCGGCACCGAGCGTGCCGCAGTGGGAACTGGGCAGCCACGAGCCTGCGCCCGCCGCCGATGAGCGCGCGCCGACCTTCAACAGCTTCGATCCGGTCAGCTTCGACTCGGTCAGCTTCGACCCGGTCAGCGCCGAGCACGTGCAGGCGGCCCCGCAGTGGTCGTTGTCCGAGGTGGCCGATGCACAGACCGATGAAGGCGACGCGCTGGTGCTGGAAGACAGCGTCGAGGACTTCGGCTTTGCCGCGCTGGACGAAGCCGCCACGGGCGCTTCGCTGGAGCTTTCCGCTGCCCCGGCGTTCGACCCGGTGGCCGCCGAGCATGACGCCCCGGCGATGCTGGACGATGTGGTGTTCCACTTCGACAACAGCGCCCTGGACAACGCTGATGACGTGCTGTCGCTGCAGGCGATGGAAACGTTGTCGCTGGACGAGGAACTGGACGCGCCGCAGCCGGTGGTCGAGTTCGCCGACGCCGTCGAGGCTGCGCCGGTCGAAGCACTGGCGCCTGCCGCGACCATCGAGCCGGTCGAGCACATCGACATGGCCGACGTCGCTGCCGAGGCTGCGCCGGTCGAAATGATCGAAGCCCTGGCCGCCGCCGAGACCGGCGCGGACGAGGGCCTGGCGACCGTTGCGGCACCTGCCGCGACCGTGTCCCTGGTCGACGTCGATACCATTGCGCCGATCGATTTCAGCGAGGCCGACGCGCAGTTCTTCGCTGAACTGAGCGCCGCGGCCGCCGAATTCGACCCGCAGGCCGCACCGGCCGCACCGGTTGCCGACGTCGCCGCCGAGGCCGTCGAGGCCATCGAAGCGGCTGGCTTCGAGGCCGGTTTCGACGATGACGCCGAGAACATCGACCAGGACATCCGCGAGGTGTTCCTGGAAGAGTTCGACGACGAGATGGGCAATCTCGGTGCGCTGCTGCCGGCCTGGCGCACGCAGCCGGACAACATGGACCGGCTGCGCCCGATCCGCCGCGTCTTCCACACCCTCAAGGGCAGTGGCCGCCTGGTTGGCGCCCGTACCCTCGGCGAATTTGCCTGGAAGATCGAGGGCATGCTCAACCGCGTGCTTGAGGGCAAGCGTGCAGCCACCCCGGCCGTGCTGGCGATGGTCGACCACGCCAACGCCGCGCTGCCGCAGCTGAACGCCGCGCTGCGCGATGGCCAGCGTGTCACCGTCGATCTGCAGGCAATGCAGGCCATTGCCGATCGCGTTGCCGCAGGTGAGGAAACCTTCTACGTGCCGCTGCCGGTTGCCGCTGCACCGCAGCCGGCCGTGCCGGCCGAGGTCGATGCGTTTGCCGCCGAGCCCGTGGCCGAGCCGGTCGGTACGCCGGCCAACATCGACAGCGTGCTGCGCGAGATCCTGGAAGCCGAGGTGGACGTCCACCTGGCAACGCTGCAGCAGTGGCTGCAGTCGGCACAGCAGGCCGAGCAGCCGGTGAACGATGCGCTGCTGCGCGCCGTGCACACCATGAACGGCGCCTTCGCGATGACCGAAGTGCCGGAGATCACTGCCGTCACCGGCGCTGCCGAGTCCTACATCAAGCGTGCGCTGGCCGCCGAGGTCGTGCCGGGCGCCGAGGCGCTGGGTGCGTTGCAGGCGACCGCGCAGGCGATCAGCGCGACCATGGAAGCGCTGCAGGCTGAACAGCCGCGCATCGCACCGCAGGCCGAGCTGGCGCAGCGCCTGCAGGCGCTGGCCGCTGAGCTGCCGGAAGCACGCTGGCCGATGGTCGGCCTGGACCTGGACGACGACGAGCTGGACGGGATCGAAGCCGACGTCGCCGCTGTCGAAACGCCGGTCGAACCCGAAGCCGAAGCGGTCGAAGCACCGATCGAGGCGCCCGCTGAAATCACCGGACTGGCCCTGGCGGAGGAACCGGACGCAGCGGCCGTGGCCGAGGCTGTGGTCGACACCGGCACCGACACCGTCACCGCACCGGACATCGGCCTGGCTGCCGCCGAACTGACCGGTGGCGAAGACCTGTCGCGCTACTTCGACGCCGGCTGGCCGTCGATGCCGGAGGCGGCCGCAACGCTGCCGACGGCGACCGGCGAGGCAGGCACAGTAGAGACCCCCGAAACCATCGAAACCGCGCAGGATGCGGTGGACGTCGCGCCGGTGGCGATCGACGTCGATGCCGCCGGTCTCACTGCCGTCGACGATCTGTCGCCCTACCTGGACGCCAGCGCGCTGCCTGTGGACGACCGGGATCCGGAAGACGCCGAGGTTGCGGCGGAGAATGACGCAATTGCCTCGGAAGCTCCGATGCAGGCGCCGGTCATCGAACATGCCGATGAAGACATCGAGGCCCTGGCGCTCGACAGCGACGCATCCAGCCTTCAGGATGAAATGGCTGTGCCGGGCTTCGCAGAACCGGTCTCGCTGGAAGCCGCGCTCGACGCCGGCCTGCACGTGATCGAGGAAGAACAGGCGCAGGACGAGGACGGCCAGTGGCCGGTGCTCGGCCTGCAGGCCAGCGAACTCGCGCCGGGCGAGGCGGAAGCCTTTGCCGAGGATGCGGACGTCGGCGGGGAGGCGGCGGTTGGTGAAGGAGAGAGCGCCGACCTGCCGTCCCCGGCGACGGTGATTGACGACGTGTCGACCGATGCCGTGGCCGATGCCGCCGCGCCGCTGCGCCTGTTCGAGATGGAAGAGGCGCCGGGTCACAGCCAGGCTGCCGTCGCGCAGGCGCCTGAAGTGGCCGCTGTGGAAGCTGAGGCGGTCGAAGCGGTGGAAGCTGTCGAAGCTGTCGAAGCTGTCGAAGCCGACGCCGAACAGCTCGACTTCAGCATCTATGACCGCGAGCTGGTCGACATCTTCGTCGAGGAAGGCAAGGACCTGCTCGACCACTGCGACGGGCTGATCAGCGAGCTGCGCGATGCACCGCAGGACCGCGAAGTGGTGGCCGGGCTGCAGCGCGACCTGCACACGCTCAAGGGCGGTGCGCGCATGGCCGGCATCAATGCCATCGGCGACCTCGGCCACAGCATCGAATCGCTGCTGGAAGCCGTGGCCGCCGGCCGCACCGAGATCGAGCGCCGCGACGTGCAGCTGCTGGAGCGGGGCTTCGACCGCCTGCACCAGCTGCTCACCCGCACCGGCGACCACCGCGTGGTCGAGCCGGCGCAGGATCTGGTGGAGGCCTTCGAGGCCCGCACCCGCAACGACGCCGCCGTTGCCGCCAGCACCAGCGCAGGCATCGCCGAGGAGGTCGTCGAGGCACCGGTTGCCGCCGCGTCGCTGGCCCTGGCCGACGCACCGCTGTCGGCACCGTTGCCGGTGGAAGGCACGCCTGACGAAGATCCGCTGGCCCGCCCGCAGCAGGAACAGGTGCGCGTGCGCGCCGACCTGCTCGACCGCCTGGTCAACCATGCCGGTGAAGTGGCGATCTACCGCTCGCGCCTGGAGCAGCAGCTGGGTGCCTTCCGTGGCGCCATGGGCGAACTGGAGCGCACCAATGCGCGACTGCGCGACCAGCTGCGCCGCCTCGATCTGGAAACCGAAGCGCAGATCGTCGCCCGTTACCAGCGCGAGCAGGACCAGGCCGACCAGAAGTTCGATCCGCTGGAACTGGACCGCTTCTCCACCCTGCAGCAGCTCAGCCGTGCGCTGAACGAGTCCGCAGCCGACTTGGGTGGCCTGCAGGGCGTGCTGGACGATCTGTCGCGCCAGTACGACTCCCTGCTGCAGCAGCAGTCGCGCGTCAGCTCGGAACTGCAGGACGGCCTGATGCGTGCGCGCATGGTGCCGTTCGACGGCCTGGTGCCGCGCCTTCGCCGTGTCGTCCGCCAGGCGGGCATGGACACCAGCAAGCAGGTCCACCTGACCCTGGAAGGTACCCACGGCGAACTGGACCGCAACGTCCTGGACCGCATGGTCGCGCCGCTGGAACACATGCTGCGCAACTCGGTGGCCCACGGCCTGGAAGCACCGGAACAGCGTCGCGCTGCCGGCAAGCCGGAAGAAGGCGAGATCGCCATCCGCCTGCACCGCGAAGGCTCGGAAATCGTGCTGGAAGTGGCCGATGACGGTGCCGGCCTGGACCGCGAGGCGATCCGCCGCCGTGCCATCGACCGTGGCCTGCTGGCCGCCGATGCCGCGCCGAACGAGCAGGAACTGGACAACCTGATCTTTGCCTCCGGCTTCACCACCGCCGACCAGGTCAGCCAGCTGGCTGGCCGTGGCGTGGGCATGGACGTGGTGCGCAACGAAGTGCGCCAGCTCGGCGGCTCGGTCGACATCCAGTCGGTGCGTGGCCAGGGCGTGCGCTTCACCCTGCGCCTGCCGCAGACGCTGGCCGTCACCCAGGCCGTGTTCGTGCAGATCGGCGAAACCACCTTCGCCGTGCCGGTGGCGTCGGTCAGTGGTATCGGCCGCCTGTCGCGCGAGCGGTTCGAAGCCGCCGACAGCAGCTACCGCTACAGCGGCGAAGACTATCCGCTGTACGACCTGGGCAGCCTGGTCGGGCAGGCCCCGGCGCGCGCCGACGGCCAGGACCAGGTGCCGCTGCTGCTGGTCCGCGCCGGCGACCTGCGTGCCGCCGTGGCGATCGACCAGGTGCTGGGCAACCGCGAAATCGTGGTGAAGCCGGTCGGCCTGCAGATCGCGTCGGTGCCCGGCATCTACGGTGCCACCATCACCGGCGATGGCCGCGTGGTGGTCATCCTCGACGTGGCACCGCTCGTGCGCCGTTACCTGGCCAACCCGATCGCGCCGGTGCAGGAAAACGCACCGCGCCAGGACCGCCAGGTACCGCTGGTGATGGTGGTCGACGATTCGCTGACCATGCGCAAGGTCACCGGCCGCATCCTGGAGCGCCACAACTTCGAGGTCAGCGTCGCCCGCGACGGTGTCGAAGCACTGGAGCAGCTGGAAGAACGCGTGCCCGACCTGATGCTGCTGGACATCGAAATGCCGCGCATGGACGGGTACGAGCTGGCCACCGCGATGCGCGCCGACCCGCGCTACAAGGACGTGCCGATCGTGATGATCACCTCGCGCAGCGGCGACAAGCATCGCCAGCGCGCCTTCGAGATCGGCGTGCAGCGCTACCTGGGCAAGCCGTACCAGGAGCTGGACCTGATGCGTAACGTGTATGACCTGCTGGGGATCGCCCGTGTCCGTGAGTGACGTCAATCCGGTTCCGGCCGTTGCCCTGCTGGCCCGCCCGGGCGCAGCACGCGAGCGCCTGCGCGAAGCGCTGGCCCATGCCGATGTGCAGATCGTGCTGGAAGATGATCCGGTCACGCTGGAGCCGCAGGCGCTGGCCGATGCCCATCCGCAGTTCGTGGTGATCGCCCTGGAAGCGGCCATCGAAGACGCGCTGGAGCGCCTGGAGCCGGCATTGTCGGCGCCGGGCCTGACCCTGGTGTTCGACGAGGCCGAACTGGCCGCGCGCCGCGATGGCTGGGAAGCGCAGCGCTGGGGCCGCCACCTGTCGGCCAAGCTGCACGGCCACCAGCAGGTGCTGCCGCCGGGCGCCGAAGACGAACCCAGCCTGCAGCTGGAACCGGGCCGGCCTTCGCCGCCGCCGGTGCCGCCGAAGGACGAGGTACTGCACGCGCACATGGAACAGGCCCAGGACTGGGCCGGCGATGTGCCCGCCGACAGCCTGTACGCACCGCCGACGCCGTCGCCCTCGTTTGCCGAGCCGGTGTCGCTGGAACAGCACCTGGCGGCCCTGCAGGCGCTGCCGCCGGAGCCGGCCGCTGATGCAGCCGAGGCACCCGCTGCCGACGCCCCCGTGCCGCCGCCGGTGTCCTTCGATCACACCGCCTGGTCGCTGGTTGACGAGGCCGCCGATGCGCCCGCCGCCGCGCCCGCGCGCAACGAGCCGCCCGCAGTGCCGTCCTTCGAGACCGGCCACCTGAGCCTGGTCGACCTGGATGCCGGCCTGCCGGCCGGCGCGCGCGCCGGCTCGCTGCTGGTGCTGGCCGGCATTGGCGGCCCCGATGCGCTGCGCCGCCTGCTGGGCGCGCTGCCGACCGGGCTGGCCGTGCCGGTGCTGGTGCACATGCGCCTGGACGGTGGCCGCTACGGCAACCTGGTCAAGCAGATGGCGCGGGTTTCGCCGCTGCCGGTGCAGCTGGCCGAAGCCGGCCAGCGCGCAACGCCGGGCGAAGTCCACATCCTGTCCGACGACATCGGCGTGCGTGCCGCCGCCGATGGCCTGCATTTCCAGACCGATCCGCTGGGTGTATCGATTGCCGGCCTGCCGGCCGAACACAGCGCCCTGATCCTGCTCAGTGGTGCCGACCTGGCCCATGTCGGCCCGGCGCTGGATCTGGCCGCCGCCGGTGCCTGGGTGGCCGGGCAGGTGGGTGAAGGCTGCTATGACCCCGCCGCGGCGACCGCCGTGGTGGCTGCCGGCATGGTCGCCGGCGAACCGCAGGAACTGGCGCGGGCCATCGCCGCGCGCTGGGGCGTGGACGAGGACAACGGAGAGACGCCATGAGCTACGCAAGCAACGATGAAATCCGTGGCGTCCTGATCCAGTCCGGTGGCGAACGCGTGCTGCTGCCCAATGCCACCGTGGCCGAAATGATGTCGCGCGTGCCGGTCGAACCGGTGGCCGACGCACCGCGCTGGCTGGTCGGGCAGATCGCCTGGCACGGCTGGCAGGTGCCGCTGCTGTCCTTCGCCCGCCTGTCCGGCCTGGGCGATGAAGTGGTCGGCGGCCACAACAAGGTGGTGGTGCTGAAGGCCCTCAGCGGCAACGCACAGCGCCCGTACTACGCGCTGCTGACGCAGAACTTCCCGCAGCTGATTGCCGTGCCGCGTGACGGCCTGCTGGCCGACGCTTCGGAAGAAACCCTGCCGGACATCGTGCACATGCGCGTGCTGCTGGGTGAACGCAGCGCGCTGCTGCCGAACCTGGACGCGCTGGAATCCGCGCTGGATTCGCTGGCCGCCTGACCATCCGCCGGGGGGGGGGGGGGGCCCCGGGCGCCGGGGGGGGGGGGGCCGGAGGC
>NZ_JACVTT010000109.1:0-14238 GCF_016624665.1 Stenotrophomonas sp. S39
GGCTCCGGGCCGGGGGCGGCGCGCCCGGCCCCGCCGCTACCGGAGGTTGCCGGTGCCCGGCGGGGTGGTTTGCAGCATCCGGCCACTAGCCCTTCCGGCCCATTCACAACCCTCCCCGGGGTGCTAGATTCGGCCGATGCCCGCTGTCTGGCGGGTGCCCAATCACACCCCTGGGGATCAAGGATGCTCATCCATCGCACCTCTCTGGCGGCGGCCATCGCCGTTGCTACCTTCGGCCTGCTGGCCGCTGGCCCGGCGCTTGCCGATTACGCAAAGCCGCCGGAACACCTGCTGAAGGTGCTCAAAGCACCGCCGCCGCCGGCACCGAACGTCGATCCGAGCGGCCAGCGCCTGCTGCTGACCACCGCGCAGACCTATCCGTCCATCGCCCGCGTGGCCCAGCCGTACCTGAAGCTGGCCGGTGTGCGCCTGGAGCCCAAGAACCGCAGCCGCCACGATACTCCCGGCGGTTACGGCATCCCGGCCTGCGTGGCCGATTTCAGCGTGGTTGAAATTGCCAGCGGCAGGACCACCAAGGTCGACCTGCCGCAGGGCTGTGCCGGTGCGGCGCAGTGGTCGGCCGATGGCAGCCACTTCGCGTTCCAGAATGCGGTCGATACCAGCGTGCAGCTGTGGGTGGGCGATGCAGCCACCGGCCAGGTCAAGCAGGTACCGGGCGTGCAGCTCAACCCGATCTTCGGCAGCACCGTGCAGTGGCTCGGCGGCAGCCAGAACCTGCTGGTGAAGCTGGTGCCGGCCAACCAGGGCGCGGCACCCTCCGACGGCGGCGTGCCGACCGGCCCGGACGCGCAGGAATCGCTGGGCAGCAGCGGCGAAAGCAGTACCTATGAAGCGCGCGACACGCTGACCAGCGCGCATGACGAAAAGCTGTTCGCCTACTACGGCGCTTCGCAGCTGGCCGTGGTCGACACCACCAGCGGCAGCGTCCGCCCGGTCGGCAGCGCCGCCATCTTCAACGACGTCAACGCTGCGCCCGATGGCGTGCACGTGCTGACCGAATCGATCAAGCCGCCGTTCTCGCATGCGGTGACCTACCAGCGCTTCGCCAACGATGTGGCGGTGCTGGACATCACCACGGGCAAGGCCACCGCCATCGCCAGCCTGCCGCTGGCCGACCGCGTGCCGGTGCACGGCGTGCCGGAAGGCCCGCGTGGTTTCGACTGGCGCTCCACCGACCCGGCCACCCTGGTCTACGCCGAAGCGCTGGACAAGGGCGACTGGAAGGTGACCGTGCCACACCGCGATCGCGTGCTGATGCTGAAGGCCCCGTTCAACGGCAAGCCGGTGGAAATCGCCCGCACCGCGCAGCGTTTCGAAGGCCTGGCCTGGTCGGCGGACCCGGCGGTGTCCTTCATGTTCGAGAACGACGAGAACCGCCACTGGGTGCAGACCCGCATCGTCGATGTCGACCAGCCGAAGAAGGAAGGCCGCCTGCTGTGGGACATGTCCAGCGATGAGCTGTACGGCGACCCGGGCAACCTGGTGTTCAAGCGCCTGCCCAACGGCGCGGCGGTCGTGCGCCAGGAAGGCAATTTCGTGTTCCTGCGCGGGCAGGGCGCATCGCCGCAGGGTGATCGTCCGTTCCTGGACCGCCTGGACCTGGG
The DNA here is from genome assembly GCF_016624665.1 of Stenotrophomonas sp. S39. Lineage (NCBI taxonomy): Bacteria > Pseudomonadati > Pseudomonadota > Gammaproteobacteria > Lysobacterales > Lysobacteraceae > Stenotrophomonas > Stenotrophomonas sp. S39. The sequence goes on from NZ_JACVTT010000109.1 coordinate 1,626, forward strand.
CACGCTGAAGAGTGAGCGCCTGTTCCGCAGCAGCGCCGATGCCTACGAGCAGTTCCTGGGCTTCAGCAACACCCCGGGCCGCTACCTCACCTGGCACCAGTCGGTGGTGGACGCGCCGAATGCGTTCGTGCGACAGCAGGGCGAGGCGGTTGCCGCCGCCAAGGACGGTGAGGCGCAGTTCGCGTCCACGGCCACTGCGCTGACCAAGCTGGTCGACCCGACGCCGGAAGTGCGCCAGATCAAGAAGCAGCTGGTGACCTACAAGCGTGCCGACGGCGTGGATCTGTCCTTCACCCTGTACACCCCGCCGGGCTACAAGGAAGGCCAGCGCGTGCCGGCCATCCTGTATGCGTACCCGGCCGACTTCGCCAACGCCGCCCAGGCCGGCCAGGTGTCCGGTTCGCAGCAGACCTTCACCCGCCTGCAGCCGTACCGCCTGATGCTGCTGGCCGGCTACGCGATCATCGACAACGCCTCGTTCCCGATCGTCGGCGACCCGAAGACCGCCTATGACACCTATCTGGAGCAGTTGGAAGCCGACGCCAAGGCGGCGGTGGACAAGGCCGTGGACATGGGCGTGGTCGATCGCAACCGCATCGGCGTCACCGGCCACAGCCATGGCGGCCTGATGACCGCCAACCTGATCGCGCACACCAACCTGTTCAAGGCCGGCGTGGCGACCAGCGGTTCGTACAACAAGACGTTCACCCCGTTCGGCTTCCAGAACGAGCGTCGCTCGGTGTGGCAGGCGCAGGACGTGTACCTGAAGGCGTCGCCGTTCTTCTACGCCGACAAGATCAAGCTGCCGCTGCTGCTGGTCCACGGCGAGGATGATGCCAACCCGGGCACCGAACCGTTCCAGTCGCGCAAGCTGTACCAGGCCATCCGTGGCAACGGTGGCACGACCCGCCTGGTGATGCTGCCGAACGAACCGCACTGGTACACCGCACTGGAATCGAACGAACAGCTGGTGTCGGAGATGCTGAACTGGTTCGACACCTACGTGAAGAACGCGCGGTAGAGTCGAGCTTGCTCGACTGCCCTTGTAGAGTCGAGCCATGCTCGACTGCTTTTGCAGAGTTGAGCCATGCTCGACTGCCTGCAGAAGACAGTCGAGCAAGCTCGACTCTACAAAGGCCCTGCCATTGCGTTGCCGCAAAGCTGCGGTACGCTGCAGCTCTGGTGTTCGCCACGGATGCGTCCAATGAAAGCCATCGTTCTTGCTGTGTCCCTGTCACTGGCCATCGCACCGGCCATCGCGCCGGCACAGGAGCTGACCGGTGAACTGGCCGCGCTGGGCATTACCGCCGGCATGCCCTATGCCAAGGCCAAGCGCCTGCTTGATGCGGCCGGTTGGCACGTCACGCCGCCGGAATCAGCGCAGGCCGCACTGCCGGACTTCCCCGAGATCGAATGCGGCCAGGGCCGCGATGCGGTGTGCTCGGCCGGCTTCCACAAGGACGATCAAACGGTGGCGATGATCATCGGCACCACCCAGGCGGGGCAGCCGTACGTACAAGGCACCTACTGATCGGCCACGGATACCGCCATGACATCTGTTGCAACCGGTCGTACCGGAATCGGATGGCTGCTGATCGGCCTGCTGTGCAGTGGCGTGGCTGCAGCGGGCTGCACGGTGCTGGGCCGGTTTGCGATACCGCAGTTCGTTGAGAGTTTCGCCGAAGCGGGGCAGCCCTTGCCCGTGATCACCCAGGTCTTTGCTGGCAACTATGGGCTGGTCTGGCTTGCACCGCTGGCGGTGGTTGCGACCTGGCTGGCGGGGCGGGCACGCACCTCGGCGCTGATCGGTTGTATCGCGCTGATGCTGGCGACGCCGGTGGCCCTGTTCGCAGCCTATCTGCCGCTGTTCAAGCTGGGCACGCTGTTCTGATTGACGCGCCAGCAGAAGGCTGCGGTTCGTGACCCTGTACCGGTAACCATGACCTCCGGCCCGTCGCCGGGTGTCCGGCCGCGTACTACTCTCAGCGGTTCAAGGCGCGTGGGTGCCTCCTTCCACTGGAGTTGTCGATGTCCCGTTCGTTGCTGGTCGTCGTTTCCGCTGTATTGACGCTGTCCCCACTGCCGCTGCTGGCCGCCAGGGCACCTGCGCAGGACCTGGCCGCCGAGGTCAATCCGTTCATCGGCACCACCAATGCCGGCAACGTCTACCCCGGGCCGACGGTGCCCTTCGGCATGGTGGCCTTCAGCCCGGAAATGACCGCATTGCCGGGCAAGCGTTTCCCGATCGCCGCACCCGGCGGCTACGAGTGGCGCAGCAACGGTGTGCGTGGTTTCAGCCTGACCCACGTCAATGGCACCGGCTGCACCGGCGCCAGTGGCGATATCCCGCTGATGCCAGTGACCCTGCCAGTGGAGCTGTCGCCCTCATCCGCCGATGCCGGGGTGCGCTACACCAGCCTGCTGGACCACGCCAAGGAAACCGCCAGCCCCGGCGCCTACACGCTCACCCTGGACAACGGCGTGGCCGTCAGCCTGGCGGCCACCGCGCGCACGGCCGTGGGCCAGTTCCAGTTCCCGGCCGACAAGCCGGCCAACCTGCTGTTCCGCACGTCCGACAGCGAAGTAGGCAGCAGCGATTCGACGATCATCATCGACCCGGCCACGCGCACCGTGCGCGGTTCGGTCACCAGCGGCAACTTCTGCGGCTACCTCGCCGAGGACCGCCGCGAAAGCTATTACACCCTGCATTTCGTCGCCGAGTTCGACCAGCCGTTTGAGGTGGGTGGCACCTGGCGCGACGACACGGTGCAGGCCGGCGCGCGTGAAGGAAGCGGTGGCACCACCTATGGCAGCAAGGGCCACCCGCCGGCCGGCAAGGGCGCGGGCGGCTGGATCAGCTTTGATGCCAAGCGCACGCCGCAGGTGACCGCACGCATCGGCATTTCGTACGTGGATGAAGCCGGCGCGCGGGCCAACCTGCGCCGCGAGAGCCCGCAGGGCACGACGGTGGCTGCAACGCAGGCCGCCACCCGTGCGAAATGGAACGAACTGCTGGGCCAGGTGCGGGTACAGGGCGGCACCGCCGACGAGCGCACCGTGTTCTACACCGCGCTCTACCACGCCATGCTGGCGCCCAACCTGCACAGCGATGGCGACGGGCGCTACCGCGGCATGGATGGCAAGGTGCATAGCCTGTCCAAACGACAGCAGGCGCAGTACGCCAACTACTCGGGCTGGGATGTGTACCGCTCGCAGCTGCAGCTGCTGACCCTGCTGCAGCCGCAGGTGGGCTCTGACGTGGCGCAGTCGCTGTTGAACCAGGCCGACCAGAATGGCGGCGTGTGGGATCGCTGGACCCATATCACCGGTGCCACCGGGGTGATGAACGGCGATCCGTCGCCGCCGTCGGTGGCGGCCATCCATGCCTTTGGCGGCCGCAGCTTCGACCTGCAGCGCGCCTACGCCTCGCTGAAGAAGGCCGCCACCGTGCCCACCGCGCGCGACCTGGACAAGCGCGGTTGCCCGGTGCTGTGCGTGGGCCAGCGCCCGGGCTTGGACCAGTGGCTGGCGTTGAAGTACATGCCTGAAGGCGCACCGGGCTGGGGCAGTGCGGCTGATACGCTGGAAATGGTCAGCGCCGACTTCGGCCTGTCCGAGCTGGCCCTGGCGGCCGGCGATGCGCAGGGCGCAAAGCAGTTCCGCGAGCGTTCCGGCTGGGGGCGCAACCTCTACAACCCGAAGGCCACCGCGCAGCAGGGCTACATCCAGCCGCGCAACGCCGATGGCAGCTGGCCCGCGTTCGACCCGGCGGCCGATGATGGCTTCGTCGAGGGCAGCGGCGCGCAGTACCTGTGGATGGTGCCGTTCGATCCGGCCGGTCTGTTCGAGGCGCTCGGTGGCCGCGACGCCAGCATCGCGCGCCTGGATGCATTCTTCCGCAAGGAGGATGGGGCCTGGGCGGTGACCAAGTCCGGCCCGCTGCACGCCGAGCTGGACAACGAACCGTCCATCGCCGCGCCGTGGCTCTACAACTTCCTCGGCCAGCCGTGGAAGACCCAGGAAACCGTGCGCCAGGCGATGCGCCAGATCTGGACCAACACGCCCGAGGGCATGCCCGGCAACAATGACCTCGGGCAGATGTCCTCGTGGTACGTGTGGTCGGCGCTGGGCCTGTACCCGGTGTACCCGGGTCGCGCGGACCTGGTGATCGGCAGCCCGTTGTTCACCGAAGCGGTGATCACCCGCCCGGGCGCGAAGATCGTGGTGCGCGCGCGCGGCGCAGCGATGGATGCGCCGTACGTGCAGTCGCTGCAGGTGGATGGCAAGGCCAGCAACGCGAGCTGGCTGCCCGCCAGTTTCGTGCAGCGCGGCGGCACCCTGGACTTCGAGCTGGGCACCACGAAGAACGAGCAGTGGGGCGCACAGGACGTACCGCCTTCGCACGGCCCCCGGTAAATCCGCACGCTGCGTTGATGAACCACGAAACAGCCTGCCACCAGTAGATCCACGCCATGCGTGGATGCCGTGCCACGCCATGCGTGGATGAACCACCACACGGCCGGGCACCACCCGGCCGTGCTAGCCTGACCGTGCAACAGACAAGCGGCAGGAGGTTCCCATGGAAATTCCACAGGACGTGTACGAGCACGTACTGGGCGTGGCGGTCGAAATGGCCAATGCCAGCACCCACGGTGATACCCGCAGCCAGTGGCGGCTGCATGACGAACTGCGGCAGTACTGCGATGCGATGGCGGTGGAAGGCCGCGACCATCCGTTCCTGTGGGAAACCCTGGGCGACTTCACCAGCGACAGTGGCATAGCGATCGGTTACTACGAACGCGCGCTGAAACAGGCGCGCCAGCTGGGCGTGATCGAAGGCGAAGCGTCGATCTGCCTGGGGCTGGCGCGGCGCCACATCGACCAGGGTGAAAAGGAGCGCGGCTACGAGTTCGCGTTGCGCGCCGACGAAGCCGCACGGCAGACCGACGACCTCGATCTGCGGCGCGAGATCAGCCAGTTCCTTCTGGAAAATTCATGAGCTACATCCTTCACGCCCGATGCTGCGCTGCCGCCTTGGCCCTCGCCATGACTACGTCCTGTGTGCAGGCGCAGCCGCCGCAGGCGGTCAATCCGCTGCTGCTGAAACCGGTCGACCAGGTCACCCCGGATGAGGTGCGCTACCTGCAGCAGCGCCTGTCCGACTGGCCAGAGCTGGCGCGCTACCGAGAGGCCAACGCGCGCGTACCGGCCAAGCAGGCCGGCGTGCCACGCGTGCTGTTCTACGGCGATTCGATCACCCAGGGCTGGGGTGAAAAAGATCCTGCGGCGTTCTTCCCCGGCAAGGGCTACCTCAACCGCGGCATCGGCGGGCAGACCACGCCGCAGATGCTGCTGCGCTTCCGCCAGGACGTCATCGCTCTGCAGCCGGACGTGGTGCTCATTCTTGCCGGCACCAACGATATTGCTGGCAACACCGGGCCCAGCACGCAGGCGATGATCGAGGACAACCTGCACGCGATGGTGGAGCTGGCCCGTGCACACGGCATCGCCGTTGTGCTGGCCTCGGTGCTGCCGGTGAGCGAGTACCCGTGGATGCCCGGCATCGAACCGGCGCCGAAGGTGCGTGCCTTGAATGCGGCGCTCAAGCAGTATGCCGATGCACAGGGGCTGGTGTACCTGGATTACTACACGGCCATGGCCAATGCGGCCGGTGGACTGGATGCTGCCTTGGCGGCCGATGGTGTGCATCCCACCGCGAAGGGCTATGCCGTGATGGCACCGTTGGCGGAGCGCGCCATCGAGCGCGCGCTGGCCGCCACGCCGCCTGGCGCGCGCTGATCGCATTCGCTGGGCATGGCAGCTGTTTCCAACAGGCTGGTCGAGACCGTGGCGCGCGCCGTGTTCAAGCGCAACCCGGTGCTGGTCACTGAGCTCTATTCAAGCGCCGGCGACCAGCCGCGCCGCTACACGTCGGCCGAGGCGCTCTGCGAACATGGCCGGGCCCTGCAGTGGGTGTCCGGCGGCATGCTGTTGATAGGCGTGCAGTACGCGGACATGGGCGGTGCCGTGCGCGTGCGCCCGTTCGACACCGGGCGCAGTGAATCTGCGCGATTCACGGTCTCCGGCTGGGGGCTGATCTCGATCCTGCTGCCGATGGCCGTCGATGCCAACTGCGCCGCGAAGGTGCACGCCCTCACCGAGCGCGCTGCACTGGGCCGGGAGCGGGGCGCGCTGGATGTTCCGCCCGTGTGCGACTGGAACTGGAACGCGGTGGAATCGCACAAGCGGCGCTTGAAGGACGTGCTCCGGTAGGCGCTCTAAAGCGTCCGCTCAGTCGTCGTCGCGCTTCAGTGCCGCATCGGCGGCGAGCAGCGCTTCGGCGGCCGCACTCAATGGCGGCGACGGCGGCGTATCGCAGCCGATGGCCGCCATCATCCGTTCCATGCCCACGAAGCTGCGCGCACGGCGGTCGTAGATGCCGGTGACCAGCAGGGCACGGGTGACGACTTTCTGCTCCGGCCCGACCAGCACGCGCTGCTCCATGATGATCCGCGTGCCGACCCAGCCGGCCAGCCGCGTTTCCAGGGTGAAGCGCTGGAACGGCTTGAGCTCGCGGCGGAACTGGATGGTGCCGGCGCCGACGATGGGCGCCCACTTCTCGCGCAGCGCCACCTTGCCCAGGCCCATGCGCAGGATCAGGTCCAGCCGGCCGAGGTCGAAGATGTTCCAGTAGCGCCCGTTGGTCATGTGCAGGTTGCTGTCCAGATCGTTGGGCAGCACGCGGAACGGCAGGCGCGAAACCCCGAACGGGGCCTGCAGCTTCGGCCGGAACAGGCTGCACAGCAGCAGGTGGAGCAGGCGGAACCAGAGATTCATGGTTATGACGACTGTTATAGATCAGCCGATACGCTAATCTATGACGACTGTCCTAGCAAGGAGAGCGGCATGAGCCCGCGAGCGTCCGAAGCCCCGCAGCGTGTGATCGATGCCGCCGCCCAGATGCTGGCGCGGGTAGGGCTCAATGCCACCAGCATCCGCGAGGTGACCAAGCTGGCCGAAGCGCCGCTGGGTTCGACCTACCACCACTTCCCGGGGGGCAAGCAGGAACTGCTGGCCAGGGCGACCCACATGGCCGGTGACAAGGTGGAGGCGTTGCTGGTGGAGCTGCTGCGCGACGGCGCGGTGCAGGGCCTGCAGGAGTTCCTGGCGATGTGGCGCGAGCGCCTGCTGCGCTCGCAGTTCCGTGCCGGCTGCCCGGTGCTGGCCGCGGCAGTGGAAGAACCGGTCGACGCCGTCGCGAGCCAGCCGCGCGCGGCCGCCGCCAAGGTGTTCGTGCGTTGGCAGGGGCACCTCGCCCAGGCGTTCGTCGCCGATGGGCACGCGCCGGAGCAGGCGGCCGGATTGGCCAGTCTTGTCATCGCCAGCGTGGAAGGCGCGGTGGCCATGAGTCGCGCGCTGCAGGACATCGCCCCGTTCGACCAGGTGGCCGCGCAGCTGCTGACGGCCGCCGCGCCACCTGCACGATAGAATCGACCCGAACGTAACCACGCTTGTTCGGCAAGGATGTCCGCATGCTGCACCACCTTTCCCTCGGCGTCCGTGATCTGGATGCCGCCGGTCGCTTCTACGACGCAGTGCTCGCCGCACTCGGTTACCGCCGCGTGTTCGAGGATGACACCGCGATCGGCTACGGCGTGGCCGATGATGAAGACGCGCTGTGCCTGAAGCTGCGCGACGATGCCACGCCGCCGGGCCCGGGCTTCCACCTGGCATTTGCCGCCGACTCTGCCATGGCCGTCGATGTCTTCCATGCAGCGGCCATGGCGACCGGAGGGCGTGACAACGGTCCGCCCGGCCTGCGCCCCGATTACGGCGATACGTATTACGCGGCGTTCGTGGTCGACCCCGATGGCCATCACATCGAAGCGGTGACCAAGGCGCTGCCGGCATGAAGCGGACCAGGCGTTTCGGCGGCAGCGCGCTGAAGCTGCCGATGACCCGCAGCAGCGAAGTCGCACGCGCGCGGCGGCAGCTGCAGCACCAGGGATGGCCGCGCCTGCAGATGGCGCTGATCGTGCTGCTGACCGGCGGCGCGGGCTTCCTGGCCTCGCATGTGCTGCGGCTGGCCGGGCTGGACAGCATGCTGCTGCGTTACCCGCTGGCGGTACTGCTGGCCTATGCCGTGTTCCTGCTGCTGATGTGGATCTGGATCCGCTGGCGCTGGGATGCGGTGGCGGACGGGGCAGGCGAAGTCGCCAGCAATGCTGGCGGTGGTGGAAGTACGCCGCGCAGCGGTCCTTCCTGGGGCGGCAGCGGCGGTCACTCCGGCGGTGGCGGCGCGTCGGCATCCTGGGGCGAGGCCTCGGCTGCCTCGGTCATGGACAGCGATGGCGCATCCCTGATCGATGCCGCCACCGAGCATGAAGCCGGCCTGCCATTGCTGGCCGTGCTCGGCATTCTCGCGCTGGTGGCCAGCGTGTTGTTGGCCAGTGCCTGGGTGGTGTGGTCGGCGCCGGTGCTGATGGCCGAGCTGCTGGTGGACGCTGCGATTGTCGGCGGCCTGTACCGGCGCATGCAGGGCATGGGTGCGCAGGGCTGGTGGCGGTTGTGCCTGTCGCACACGTTCTGGCCGCTGCTGGGCCTGCTGGTGTTCTTCGCCGGGCTGGGCTGGGTGGCGCAGCAGCTGGCGCCGGGTGCGGTCAGCCTGATGCAGGTGGTGCAGGCGCTGTAGTTTCCCGGCTGCGCCTGCACGTGCGGGCTGGCGATTGCCGCTCAATCAAAACGCCAGCGCACCCCTGCGTAGACACCCCGGCCTTCGCCCGGCGTGGAGCGGGCGACATCCTTGCCGGCATCGTCATAGCCCGGCGTCACCGTTGCGGCGTAGTGGCGGTCGCCGATGTTGCGCATCTCCGCCCAGGCCTGCCAGCGGCCACCTGGTGCGTCGTAGCCGATGCGGCTGCCGAAGATCACATGGCTGTCGGCCCAGTAGCTGTTGGCGTAATCCACGGCAATGCGCGAGGCGTACTCGGTGTTGAGTGCGGCGTACAGGCCGGAGGCATGGTCGAAGCGCAGTTCGGCCTGGTAGCTGTGCTGCGGCAGGCCGGGCAGGCGGTTGCTGCCGAAGCGCGTGTCATGGCGGTAGCGGAAATCACTGAAGGTGTAGGCCTGGCGCAGTGACAGTCGACCCGGTGCGCCCTGCCACAGCGTGCTGTCCAGGCCGGCCTCGATGCCGCGGTGCACGGTGGGGCTGGCGTTGTTCTCGGCCACGAACAGGTTTGGTACCGGCTGCAGCTCCACGCTCAGCAGTTCGTGGTTGACGTGTGCGTAGTAGCCGGTCAGTTCCCAGCGGCCCAGTGCCGCTTCGCCGCGCGCGCCCAGTTCCAGCGTGGTAGCGGTCTGGTTCTGCATCGCCACCGGCGTGCTCTGGCGGCCGGTGGATGGGCCGTTGCCCGCGCCGAAGAACTGGTTCGAACCCCAGATCATCGACCACGGGTGCGGCGCTTCCACCGAGCGGCTGAGGTTGCCGAACCACTGCGTCTGCGCACTGTGCTGCCAGGTGAAACCCAGGCGCGGCGCGTAGTCCCAGTCGTGGTCGCGCAGGCGGCCGCCGCTGGTGGGCCAGGTCACCTGCACATCGCTGCGGGTGTTGATCAGCGCCAGGCCGGTCTGCACGCGCAGGCGGTCATTCACGGCCAGGTTGTTGCCGATGTGCAGCGTGCTGTTGGTACCGAGATGGCGGAAGTCGCGCGTGCGCGTGCCGGCGGCATAGCCATTGCTGGCAAAACGCAGCGACTCGCGAACGTTGGCATCCAGGTCGTGGGCCACGCGCAGGCCGACGGTGGTCTCGCTGTCGCGGCCGAACAGAGTGTGGCGTTGGCGGTAGTCCAGCGTGGCGTTGAGGTCGGCGTAGTCCAGCTGCTGGCGGTACAGGCTCTCGCCCAGGTCCATCGGGTACTTGTGGTAGACCAGCCCGGCCTGCAGCGAAGAATCCTCGTCGATCTGCAGCGTGGTCATGTTGCCGATCCAGGTGCTGCCCGGCTGCGGACGGCGCGCATCGATGGCCAGGTTGGCCGGGTTGGCCGCGCGCGGGTCGTTGCGGATCTGCTCGCGGGTCAGGCGCCCGGGCGTTTCGTGGTTGGTTTCGCGGTAGCGCACGAAGAAGCGCGTCTGCAGATCGGGCGTGACCTGCCAGCCGATGTTGGCCATCGCGCCCTTGCCATCACCGCGCGCGTGGCGCTGGTAACCGTCGAATTCGCTGTCGGTGTAGGCCAGGAAGTAGTCGACATCACCACTGACGCCGCCCCAGCTGATCCCGCGCTTCTGGTAGCCGCGGCTGCCGGCTTCGTAATGCAGCTGCACGCCGGCCGAATCACGGCCGCTGCGGCTGACATAGTCGATGGCACCACCCAACGCCAGCGCGCCGCGCTCGAAACCGTTGGCGCCGCGCAGGACTTCCACGCGTGAAAGCCACAGCGGTTCCAGCAGTTCGTAGGGCGTGCCGCCCGGGCCGGTCAGCGGCAGGCCATCGAGGGAGACGGCGATGCCCGATGCATGCGCGCCCGGCCCGCGGTTGATGCCCGAACCGCGGATCGACACCTTGGTGCCCTCGTTGCCCGGCGACTGCGCACTGATGCCCGGCTGGAAGGCCAGCACATCGGCGCTGCTGGACAGGCGGCTGTCGGCCTTGGCAACGTCGATGACATTGCTGGCGCCGGGCACGCGCTTGAGCGCCTCGCGGGCCTGGGCGCTGGCATCGGCGGCGGTGACCTGCACCGCGTCCAGCGTGGTGGCCTGCGGCGCGGCGTGGGCGGTGGCGGCAAGGCTGAGGGAAACGGCCAGGAACAGCGGCGACGGGGTGGGGCGGTAGGACGGAAGCGACATGCGGACAGGCTGTAAACTGCGAGAATGGCGCGAAAGTTAACAGGTCGCGGGCAATACGTCACCCGCCGGCTGCGTATGGGGGGTGGTGCACCTGTAGAGCCGAGCCCATGCTCGGCTGCTTTTCTACGGAGCCGAGCATCGGCTCGGCTCTACAAAGGCTGTTTCGCCAGCGCCTTCGACTTTGCGTACAACGCCTTTGCAGTCTCCGCATCCCCCAGCGCCGCATGGCATTCGGCCAGGCTGTCCCACGCATTGGCGGACGCCGGGTACAGCTCGGTGTTGAGGGCGAATACCTTCAATGCCCTGGCTGCGCCCAGGCTCTCGCGGATGGCGTAACCGCTGGTATTGATCGCGCGCTCGCGCTCGTCGCCGGTGATGCCGGGGTTGTCCTGCAGCCAGTTCTGCATCGCTGCGGCTGCGCCTGCGTTCTCATCCATCGCATAGGCAATCAGCCGCTCGGACAGCACCGCATGCGGAAACTCCTTCGGCGCCGCCACCGCCATCGTGCTTTCCACCAGCGTGCTCGACCACACGTTGCGCGCGCTGCCGTTGGTGAAATACACGAACACCCAGTAGCCGCTGGCCAGGCTGCCCTTGTAGGCCAACCGTGCCCGCACGCGGGTGCCGCCATCGTGGCCGACCTGGGTGTAGCCATCGCTGCGCGTGGTGTCCCAGCCGGTGGAGAAGAAATTGCTGCCGCCGTTGGCGAGATTCTGCGGCTGCCAGAGCTTTTCCAGTGTCGCTGTCCGTACCAGTTTCCCGGTGGCCAGGGCCTGCAGGAAACGATTGATGTCACCCACGGTGGTCTGCAGGTCGGCATGGCCCCAGCCGTAGCGCGGCCACGGATCTTCATTGGCGGGTTGCAACGCGCCGTCCTTGCCGATGTACGGCACCGCCGCGCGTGCTGCCGGCACGCTGTCCAGCCCCCACGAAGTACTGCGCATCTTCAGTGGCTGCAGGATGCGTTCGCGGGCGATATCCGGATAGGGCTTGCGGTAATGCGCTTCCAGCAACGCGGTCAGCACCAGGTAGTTGGCCTGGGTGTACTGCACGCGGCTGCCGGTGGCGAACTGCATCGGCGCTACGCCTGCCACCTTCAGTGCGGCGGCAAGATCCGGCGCAACGCCGGGGTAGCCCTTGCTCACCCAGCGGTTGTCCACGCGCTCGTAGTACTCGGCGATGCCGGAGCTGTGGTTGAGGAAGTCGCGCACGTGGATCGCCTGCCAAGCCGCTGGCAGTCCGGGCACGTAACGGCTGGCCGGTGCATCCAGATCCAGCTTGCCCTGGTCGACCAGCTGCATCACCAGCGTGCTGGTCAGCAGCTTGGCCATCGACTGCGCGGCAAAGATGGAATCGGCTGTGGCCGCTGCATGGGACGCCGGATCGCGTTCACCGCTGGCGCCCTGGTAGAGGATCTGGCCGTTGTGTGCAACCAGCACCGCCTGGCCGGCGATGCGGTAGCGCTCGCTATTGGCCTGCAGCTGGGTGTCCAGACGCGCCGGAAGATCTTCGGGAGCATCATGCGCCGAAGCGGGCAGGGTGACTGCCAGGGCGCAGAAAAGTGCAGCGGCAAGGGCGCGATACATCGCGGTGGTCCGTCAGCGGCGATGGCGCATCTTGGTCAGGGCGGGAGATCGGGTCAAGAGCACCGATTCCCGCGCCAGGGACAGCCGGCCAGCGGCCGGCACTACCACACGTTCAGGGTAGCGCCGGGCCGGGCCCGGCGCCGCACCATAAACCGAGCAAACCCCGCACATCCCGCCCCATTTAA